>JALYSW010000227.1 GCA_030854615.1 Gemmatimonadota bacterium | reverse complement strand
GAGCCGAAGGAAAAAAGCAGCCCGAAACCGGCGAGTACCGACGATATCGCACAGCGGACCTTCAGCGGCGATGAGAAGCTCGCGGTCCAGGGGCGGCAGCTCTTCATCGAGAACAATTGCTACGGCTGCCACGGCGGCCTCGCGGGCGGCGCGATGGGACCGAGCCTTCGCGACACCACGTGGAAGTACGGCGGAACGGACTCGCTCATTTATCACACGATCCACGACGGGCGCCCGATGGGGATGCCGCCGTGGGCCGGCCGCCTGAACGACCGTCAGATCGGCGCGCTGATCGAGTACATCCACTCGCTACGCACGAAGGCGGAGCCGCAGTTCTTCTTCGCGCAGGGCGGAGATACCACTGCGATGCCGGCCGCGAACGCCGCGCCGCCAGCGGCGGTGAATCCGATCCCGATGCCGGGCCCGCATCCGGACACGATCAAGCACAAGTCGCAGAAGAAGACGGACTAGCTGACCTACTTCAATGCCGCAGTGCGCGCGTACGTCGGCGCGCGCCGAGCGTTCGCAGCTTGCTCGAATGCATAGGCTATGCGGATGAGCGTCGCCTCGCTCCAAGCGCGCCCGAAGAAGGAAATCCCGACCGGGAGACCGAATGCGTATCCTGCCGGCACCGTGATGCTCGGATAGCCGGCCTCCGCCGCGGGCGACGCGCTTCCTCCGCCATCGGCGTCGCCATTCACGAGATCGATTGGCGCAGGCGGTCCTCCCGTCGGCGCGACGAGCGCGTCCAACCGATGCGCATCCATGACCGCATCAATCCCCTTCGCTCGCGTGCTCGCGCGTACCTTGGCTAGTGCGCGCAGATACTTCGCGTCGGTGAGCGGGCCGCACTTCTGCGCCCGCTCGAAAATCTCCTGGCCGAAGTACGGCATCTCTTCGCTCGCGTGCGCCTTGTTGAACGCGATGAGGTCGCCGAGCGTGCGTACCTTCGCGCCCACGGCGAGCGTCGCGAGATATTCGTTGACGCCAGCCTTGAATTCGTACAGCAGTACCTCGTACTCCGCGTCGCCGACGGCGCCCATCTTCTCGATCCCGACGGGATCGATGATCACCGCTCCCTTGTCGCGCATCAGATCCAGCGCGCGCTGCGCGATGCCGTCCGCCGCCGGACTGTAGCCGAAGTACTGCTCGCGGGGCACGCCGATCCGCATGCCGCGCAGCGACTCCGCATCGAGATGATCGCTGTAGCCAGCCACTCTCTTCGCGCCCGACACCGTCGTCGCCGCATCGCGCGGATCCGCGCCCGCGATGGCGCCGAGCAGAATCGCGGCGTCGGCGACGGTTCGCGCGATCGGTCCCCCCGTATCCTGGCTGCGCGAGATCGGGATGATCGCGCTGCGGCTCACGAGTCCCACCGTCGGCTTGATCCCCACCAGCGAGCACACCGACGCCGGGCTCACGATCGAACCGTTCGTCTCGGTGCCGATGGCCGCCGCGCAGAAGCTCGCCGCCGCCGCCGCGGCCGAGCCGGAGCTCGAGCCGGACGGCGACCGGTCGAGCGCGTACGGATTGCGGCACTGCCCCCCGCGTCCACTCCACCCGCTCGCGGCGTGCGTGCTTCGGAAGTTCGCCCATTCGCTGAGATTCGTTTTGCCGAGGATCACCGCGCCGGCCGCGCGCAGCCGCGCCGCGATGAACGCGTCGCGCGGCGGACGCGCATCGACCAGCGCGAGCGAGCCGGCGGTGGTCTGCATCTTGTCCGCCGTCGCGATGTTGTCCTTCAGCAAAACCGGAATGCCGTGCAGCGGGCCACGGACCTTGCCGCTCTTCCGCTCAGCGTCGAGAGCATCGGCGATCGCGAGCGCATCGGGGTTGAGCTCGAGCACAGCGCGGAGATCGTGGTCCATCGCGCCGATTCTCGCACGATACGCCTCCACGAGGGCTCGTGACGATGTCGCGCCGCTCGCCATATCGCTCTGCAGTTGCGAGATCGTCTTCTCCTCCACTGCATCTTCCCTTGGACGTGTGCGCGACTCCGGCGCGGCCGCCTGTGCGCGCAGAACCAGCGCCGGGGAAGCGCCGCTGCCGACAAGCGCGACCGTCGCGAGCGATCTCGCCATGAAGCCGCGCCGTGAGATGCCCTGCGATTTGTCGTTGGACATGGAGTGTCTGGTTCGGGACAGAAGCGCACTACGAAACGCTAGGCCGACGCGGCGAGCCCCAGCTCCTTCTCGTCCTGCTCCGAAAGCGTGATCCCCGCCGCGGCGACGTTCTCCTCGAGATGCTTCACCTTCGATGTTCCCGGAATGGGCGTCATGAACGGAGAGTGCGCAAGCAGCGCCGCGATCGCGATCTGTCCAGTCGTCGCACTGTGCCGCCGAGCGACGTTCTCCAACGCCGTCGTCGCATCGCTGTTTGACTTGCCCAGCGGCTTCCACGGCAGGAAGGGGATGCCGAGCTTCTCACACTCCTTGAGCACTGCCTCCGAGGCGCGATCGCCGAGGTTGTAGCGGTTCTGCACCGAGACGACCGAGATGATCGAGCGCGCCTCCGTGAGCTGCGCGACGCTGAAGTTGCTGACGCCGATGTGCCGGATCTTCCCCTCGCTCTGCATGATCGCGAGCTCACCGATCGAGTCGGCCAGCGGCACCGTCGGATCCGCGACGTTGTGCAGCTGATAGACGTCGATGCGCTCCAGCTTCAGCCGCGTCAGGCTCCCCTCGAGCGCGGCGCGCAGATGCTCGGGCTGTCCGTTCGGCCGCCACTGATGCGGCCCCGTGCGCACGTAGCCACCCTTCGTCGCGATCACGAGTCCGGCCTTGTACGGAGCAAGCGTCTCGCCGATCAGCCGCTCCGAAACCTCGGGTCCGTACGAATCCGCCGTGTCGATGAGCATGACGTCGAGCTCCAGCAGCCGCTCGAGCACCGACTTCGCCTCGGCAGGATCCTTCGGCTCCCCCCAGGTCCCGTCGCCCGTGATCCGCATCGCGCCGAAGCCCAGACGGTTGACCGTGAGGTCGCCGAAGGTGACGGTGCCGGCGTTGGCGGCGCTTACGGACTTGGTGGTGGCGCTCATGATTCCGCTCTCCGAATTAGGCTATGTGAGAAAGGTTCCGGATGCAGAAGACGTTCCCGCCAAAATGACTGTCGTCCAAAAAAGGGCGAAACCAAACACGCTCGCCGTGTGTATAGTGAGATGAGGACAAACAGAGGAGGAATGCATGCCGCGTTTTGAGTTTTCTATCGGCAGCTCCGACGTACGGCGAAAGGGTGCCGTAGACAGCGACACGTTCAAGGATGCCCTCGACGTGATTGCGATGCAGGCGGATGCCGAGACTGGTGATCTGCTCGAGATCGGCGTCCGCGGGTTTCCGCCGGCGAAGTTCCAGTACGTCTTTTCGTTGGACGAAGGAACACAGGTCTGGCGCGCAGCCTATCAGCGCGCCGCCTAGGCGTCCCTCGGCGGTCGTGAGCTATCCGGCCGCCGACAGGGCGCGGGCGCCCATCCCCAGGCGCACGATGCGCTGCAGCAACTCCGGGTACTCCACACCGTCGTAGCGCGCAGCCGAAGCGAACTCCTCGCTCTCGCAGATATCCGGATTCGGATTCGCATCCAGAAAATACAGCTGTCCGCTCGCATCCAGCCGGTAGTCGATGCGCGCATATCCAGACAGCTCCAGCACACGATAGATCCGCTTGCTCATCCACCCCAGCTGCGCCGTCAGCGCCTTCGTCAGCCCCTCGGCCGCGCGGATGCGCACGCCCTTCTTCGCCTGGTAGTGGAGATCGTGCTTCACCTTCGCGGTGGCGATGAGCGGCTCGTTCGCATCCTGATCATCGATCACGAGCTCCCACGCGGGGAACGATCGCAGCCGCGAGTTCCCAACCATGCTCACGTAGAGCTCGCGCCCCGGAATGAACTGCTCGGCGATCGCGTCGGTGCCCACGCGCTCGTGGATGAACTCCACGCGCTCGCGGAGCTCGTCGTCGTCATTCACGAGCGAAGCGCGCGCGATGCCGATCGACGCGTGCTCCGTGAGGCTCTTTACGAACAGCGGGAAGAGCAGCTCCGCGGGGCGCTTCACCTTACGTCCGAGCGGAAAGACCTCGAACGACGGCACCGGAATCCCGTCGTAGGCGAGCAGCTTCTTCGAGAGTGCCTTCCCGCGCGAGAGCACGAGCCCTCGCGGGTTGCACCCGGTGTACGGAACGCCCAGGAGCTCGAGGAACGCCACGATGTTGTGATCGAAGGTGGCATTCCACTGAAACTCTTCGAGCAGGTTGAAGACGACGTGCGGCTTCATCTCGCCCACGGCATCGCGGATCGGCTCGAGGTCGTCCTGCGCGCCCAGCGCGAGTACGTCGTGGCCGAGCTCGCGAAGCCCCCTGACGACGTCGAACTCCGCGCGCCAGGCGAGCGCTTCCTGGTCCGTGGTGCCCGCGAGGGTCTCCGGCGGGACGTGATCCGGATGCGTGAGCGCGATGACGCGCAGCTTGTTCCTGCGGGGAGTGCGCTTCATAGCGTGAGCCATCCCGGCGGCGCGCTGTCGTGCGCGTGCTGGCGCTCGCGATAGTGATCGCCGAGCGTGAGCGATGTCTGCGCGAGGGAGAGCGGTCGTTCGCGCGATGTGACGGGCGGACGCACGTTGTGCAGGTCGTGCATGAGGACGTCGACGTACTTCAGCTTTTCGAGCGCGACGGGCCATTTGGCGTAGCGAGTGCGCCAGCGCGATCCGGGGCGAAGCCAGACGGCGAACGTCTCCGCGAAATCCTCATCGGGGTGACTCTGCGCGTACCAGCCGGGAAGATGCCGAACGAATCGAATGCTGCGGCGGCGCGGGCGATAGCGATCGGGGTAGGGCGCGCTCGATGCGCCGAAGAGCGCGCGCCACGGCGCGCGGCGGTGCAGCCGATGCGCGTGCTGAATCGCGTGTCCGGCCTCGTGGCGCATGATCGCCATGCACGACTCGGGCGTTCCACCTTCGACCGAATGCATCTGAGCACGCTCGAGTCGCATGAGTCTGGGGTGGGCGAGGTAAAAGGGAATCGCGATACCGGGGATGCCGCGCGGCGAGAACCAGTCTTCGGCCAGCCACACGTGCGGCCGCACACGAAGCGAGCGGTCGGCCAGCTCCTGCAGCAGCTGTTGATGACAGCGCACCACCCAGTCGC
>JALYSW010000335.1 GCA_030854615.1 Gemmatimonadota bacterium | reverse complement strand
ATCACGAACCAGTACGATGCCAGCGGCACGGCGATGCTCACCGTCTCGAGTCCGGGCGCCGGCGATGGCAAGTCGCTCGTCTGCTCGAATCTCGCGCTGTCGTTCGCGGAGGCGGGATATCGCACGGTGCTCGTCGATGGCGATACGCGCCGCGGGCAGCTCCACGCAATGTTCGGCGCGAACCGTCGTCCGGGGCTCCTCGATCTTCTCGGCGGCGATGCGCCGTTCGAGGCTGTGCTGCGCTCGACGACGCACGATCGTCTCACGCTCATTCCGTGCGGCACGCGCCGTCATCGCGGACCCGAGCTGCTGCACTCGCAGGCGATGTCGAACTTCATCGCCGAGCTGCGCCGCCGTTACGATGTGGTCGTCGTCGATAGTCCGCCGCTCGGCGCGGGCGTCGATCCGTTCGTGCTCGCCGCGGCGACGCAGAACATGCTGATCGTGCTGCGCACCGGCGCGACGGACAGGAAGATGGCCGAGACCAAGCTGAAGCTGCTCGATCGGCTTCCGGTACGTATGCTGGGTGCGGTGCTGAACGACATCCGCGCGCAGGGCGAGTACAAGTACTACTCGTATCTCTACGGTTACACCACGAGCGAGGACGATGACCTGCCGCGTACTTCACCGCAGGTTGGCGAGCTTACAGGGCGAACCTGACCGGCGAGCTGTCGTAGGCGCGCAGCTCGTCGCCGCGCTCGGCATTGCGGGCGTCGCGCCGCGCGGTGTTCGCGCGCAGCAGCATCTCCACCGCATCGACGTCCGAGCGCGCACCATCCGCGACGGAGCAATAGCCGGCGCGCAGCTCGACGCGTTGGGCGATGCCGTTGGGATGCGAGAGCATGTCGGAGAGCTGCGCCTCGAGCCGCTCCATCATGCGGATCGCGCCCGGCTCTTCGGTGGCCGGGGCGATGATCGCGAACTCCGTGGGCCCAAGGCGTCCGATCGCATCCGACGCACGCCCCGTGCGACGCACGATGGCGCCGAGTCGCTCGATCATGATCTCGGTGATCGCGGGCGGCGTGGGCTCGGAGTCGGTGGTGGCGACGGGGGTGAAGGCGACGCAGGAGATCGGCGCGTGCAGCCGTTGCGCGTCAGCGCTCATCTCGCGGGCGCGGCGCACCATCCCCTGCATGTTGTACAAGCCGGTGGCCTGGTCGAGCAGACTTTCATCGCGCAGGCGATCGACGGCGCGCTTGCCGCGCATGTAGGCATCGAGCTTGAGCAGCAGCACCTCGGCATCGAGCGGCTGGCTGACGATCTCCCACGCGCCGGCTCGGAACGCCTCGAGGCGCACTTCGCGCTCGGGCGTGCCCGAGCTGGTGAAGATGATCGGCGTCTCTTCCGGAAAGTGCGGATCGTCGCGAAGGGCGCGGCAGACATCGACGCCGCGCATGTCGGGGAGCCGCACGTCGACCATGACGAGATCCGGCTGCGCGCTGCGCACGAGGCCGAGCAGCTGGCGACCGGTGTATGCGCGCAGGACGGCGAAGCCGTGCGGACCGAGGATAGTTTCCAGGGAACGCGCGGCCCATTCGTGCTCGTTGGCGAGCAGAATGAGAGGAGGTCGTGGGGTAAGACGGGCTTCCGTCATGCACTTCCAGGTTGCTGGAGCTGTTGCGGCGCAGCGTCCGTACTCGCGATGCGACGCGAGGGCACGCCCTGCACGTAGTATGCGCCATGGGCGCATGTGCTCTAACGCATTGATTTTGCGCCTGTTAGAGCAGGGTCAGCTCTGCTTGTCCGGCGCGTCGTGGGGCGCGCGTGCCACATCTACGATGTAAGGGTGACACGCGATGTATGCGATGTGTATCACGGATGTAATGCCGCGTGGATCACAGAGACGCGCAAGCTCATGTGATTCATTTCGTTCCACCTCAGTAACCGTCTCCGCATCACGCTGTGACCAGCGCGGTCGCTATTGTGGGGGGGGTGCTACAACTGGCACCGTCCATGCTCTCGCTGGCGGTTGGGTTCGCCTCTCAAGTCACGTGGACGTAAAGATTTATCCGATAGTGGCATTCCTCTCACCTCTAGCACGGCTGGTGCAATGACCTCCGCGTACATGTGCACTTCATTTCGTTACAGAATGGACCGGCTGCAAAGTTCGGCACGCGGGGTCCTGACCGTGTCACTGCTCGCCATCGTTGTGAGCGCCTGTCATCACTCTGCGCCGCCCGCGCAATCGATCCTCCTCCCCGCGAGCGAATCGCCGCATGCGGAAGCCACGAGGACGCAGCTGCAGCAGATGGCGGTCAATACCGATCAGGAAGCGACCGCCTCCACCGATGCGGCAATGAAGTCGCAGAAAATGATGCAGGCGGCAACGATTCGCGCTCGGCTTCGCGACGGCGATTTCGATGTCGGTGATCGCGTCTATATCTCGATTCGCACCGATTCGACCATCAGCGACACGGTCACGGTTCGCGCGGGGAGAATGATCCGTCTACCGAACATGCCGGACATCTCGCTGCAGGGCGTGCTTCGCTCGGAGCTGCAGGATTATCTGACGACGCAGCTGACGCGCTACATCAAGCGTCCCGACGTGCAGACGACGTCGCTCGTGCGAGTGGCAGTGATGGGTGCGGTGAGCAAGCCGGGATTCTATCAGCTTCCGGCGGATCTGGCGCTCGCGGATGCGATCATGATGGCGGGCGGGCCGACGCAGAATGCCGATGTGGACCGTACGCAGGTGAAGCGCGGCAATGACGTCGTGTATTCGTCGACGCTTCTCGGACAGGAAGTTGCAAAAGGAGCAACGCTCGACCAGCTCAATATCAGACCTGGGGATCAGATTCTCATTGGCGAACGACACAGGACGAACTGGGGGTTGATTGCCTCGATCGTCGGCATCAGTGCGGGACTCATCAGCACGATTGTCGTATTGAGACGCCATTGAGCAACGGACGTAGCGAAGGAGCGGCAAACGTGTGGAGTATCCCGCAGGTCAGCGATCAGCCGACGGTTGAGCGCATTCCGATTCGTCGTCGGAGTGGAGGGGCGCGCATCGTCACCCCCGCCACGCCCGCCGCGGATTCATCGATGGGGATCGAGACGTCGCGTCGCGCCGACCGGCGTGTCACGCCGCAGACGCCCACGATCGTGGAGGCCGAGCGCTCGGAGATCGCGAATCGATGCGTGAACGTTGTGCTCGCGTCGGTGTCGCTGGTCGTGCTGTCGCCGGTGATCGTGCTCGTGGCAATCGCCGTGAAGCTCACGTCGAAGGGGCCGGTGGTGTACTCGCAGACGCGCGTCGGGCTCGATCGCCGCCGGCATGTGATCGATGCGCTGTACAGCAATCGCAAGCAGGATCAGGGCGGGATGGTGTTCACGATCTACAAGTTCCGGACGATGCGCGCGGACGCCGAGCGCCATTCGGGAGCGGTTTGGGCGACGCGCAACGATCCGCGCGTGACCAAGCTCGGCCGCATCCTTCGTCGTTCGCGCCTCGATGAGCTGCCGCAGCTGTGGAACGTGATCAAGGGCGACATGAACATCGTCGGCCCGCGCCCCGAGCGTCCCAGCATCTTCGCCGAACTGCGACAGAGCATTGAGCATTATCCGCTGCGCCAGCGTGCGC
>JALYSW010000330.1 GCA_030854615.1 Gemmatimonadota bacterium | reverse complement strand
TGACAGCTCCACACGAGAGTCCGCCGCAGTTGCGGCCGCGCTATCCCCACCTCGCGTGATCAAAGCCGAAGGAGACTAATGTCACGCGCGGACGCTTCGCTTGGTCGAGACCGCGAACGAGAGCGACTCTTCGGTGACGCGCGAGCGTCCGAATCAAATTAGCGTTCGCATCGGTCGCGGGTCTCGGAATCGGCGTTCTGCTGGATCGCGCGGGCCGTGCTCAGGCTGGTACCAGACCTCCTCACCTCCGCACTCTCACATGTTCAACATAGCAAGCGGTCCGTGCGCGGTGTCTCGCGCCTGCATCGCGTCGTTGACGAATGGCTCGTTCGCACCATAGGTGGCGGTGATCTCGATATGCCATCGTGAGCGTTGCTGCACACTGTGACGTTCGAGCAGGGCTTCCGTGCGCACCAATTCCCCTCGGAGTTATGCATCACCGGGATCGACAGAGCATCGACGCGTGCGTACTGTCGCTCCGAAGAAGCGTGACGGTTACCGGAGCGGCGTATCGTCGCGTTGTTCGCGCTCCAGGGCACTGGAATGCACCGCGATTTGATCAAGAACGTCTTTCGGCGCAACGTCTCGCGACAATTCGTCCAGCTCCGGATCTGGAGCTCTCGGCATTCCCATGTGCTCGCTGACGGCGAGTAACAATCGAAGAACGCGAGTGGTCTCCTGTTCGTTCAGCAGCCCTACCTGAAGCCCCGGGTGCGCTCGTGTTTTCGCGAGATCGGACATTCGGTTTTGCGTGATTAGTACAAACGTCGCCAGAAAAATCGCTTCGATGGACACCACCGTTTCGAGTAGGGTCCGGGAGGGATCGAAATGCGTGAACGAAATTGGAAGCACATTGACGACGACCCACGCGCCAAACACGAGGAGGTGCAGATAGACAGATGTCATCTCCCCGCGACCTGCCCGATTCGATCGGCAAGTCGCTCGCCAGACATCTTCGCGCGCTCTTCCTCCATCTGATGCTCGTCGAGCGCGCGCACGTTGCGATCAAGAATGCCAGCGGATTGCTCACCCTACGTGACCCACTGCGGCGCGGCCCAGGTTGTTCCTCATGCATGTTGACACCTACGATAAACTGCTCGCGCGCGTCGCGGACGCGAAGGGCGCATGCAGCAGGCATGGAGCTTGGTTTGAGGCTCGGCTCCGCGTTCGCTCTCGGGAAGAAGCGCGGCGCCTGCGCCGTGGCATCTCGCGCCGCGAGCGTCGCCGTGGTGTGCGGCGCCTTTTGCGACCTGAGTGCGCAACGAGCAAGACGCTTTATTTTGCGCGAGCAGCACGAGAAATGCCGGATGGCCACACCCATCGTGAGGATGGCTGAGCGTGGGGACGATCGGTGCACCGGATGCACTGCGAACGTTGCGAGGGACGGACTCTGCGCGGGGGCTCTCAGGGCCTGACGAGGAGGACGAGGAGAGCGGGGACCGTCGCGCACACGGACGACCCACGGCTTCCGTCATTCCGTGGGCGTATGAAGTGTCGGCTGGGAGAAGGGCGCCAGCAACACCCGGTCTCACACCATATCCACCACCCATATTTCAGAGCGAACGCTTGGGAGGATTTTGCTCACGCTAGGCCGCGAGTCATGAGCGGACCGCTCTGGTACCCGCATGGGAAGCGAGTACCGACAAGCGAGCTCAGATTACCGTCGCATCGACGTCGTGACTCGGGAGTTGAGCCGCGAGGAGTCGGGGGGTTGGGCCGACTCCCGCGGGTCTCAGACTACTTCTTGGAGCCCCCAGCATTGGTCCCGGCGTCACCATGCATTGTTGCATGGTGCTTGGCCGCTTCGCCCGCATGATGCAACGCGTGCGTCGTGTGTCCATGCGCGACGTGCGCATGATGGCCAGCTTTCTCATGATTGCCGCTCTCGTAGTGCGTAGCGGCTTGCTTGTGATGTCGCGCAGCATGCTCGTGGTGCTCTGCGGCTTTTTTGTGATGGTCTGCGCCCATATGCGTCGCCATTGTGTTGAACTCCTATGGGTAAGGCGTGGGATGAAAGGATCGCAAATACGATCATGTTCGGAGGTGCAAGTCCAGAGCCGGCGACAGAATCAGGCGCAACAAAATCGACGTTATTTGGCGCGTTCAGAAAGCTTTGTTGCTCCATCTGTCGTTCGCGGTCGGCAGTCGAGGCGTGCACGCTCTGATTAGATCGCGCTCGGTCACCGTTGCGAACGTTGCGCGACACCGCATTTGCCCCTTTGGTGAAGGGTGCCCTGCACCGAAAGCGGTTGTCCGTCACGTGACGCACGCGAATTGTTCACCCGCGCTAGCCTGCGGATCGCTGTGTCGCGACGCGCCGTGAGATGCCGAGCGTTGAGCTTAGTCGTTGTTGAGATTAGTCATTGCTGCTCTCGTTGCGGCTCCAAGCGGGCGATAATTCAACGACCCGAGCGTCGAGCGCGGTGACGAACGTCCGCCAATCACGAGCCGAAATACGCTGGTACCGTCGTGCATAGGTGACGAGTGCGGTCCGCCAATGTCGTGAGCGCGAGAGCGCGATCAAGTCGTCCACCGTTGCCGATCCCTCTCGTCCGCTACTTCGCAGCTGCGCCCACGCCGTAGTCTCGGCCAACACCCGAATCGCGCTCCTCAAGTGGCGCGGGCGGTGACCGGCAGTCTTTAGCACGAGACGATCCTCCGTGGGCTGCAATTGTCGCACGGTCAGCGAGATGTTCCCAAGCGTCAAGGCTTGCAAGCGCGCTGGAGAGACGGCCTGCATTCGGTGCTGGACCTGCGCGATGCGGTCGGCGTCACCATCCCACGTGCGCTCGTGAGTGAGCGCGAAGGCTGATAGGGATGAGGGGCGTGCTTCCTTGGCGTCGAGGAGAATGTAGCTCCGCGGTCCGTCCTTCTCCCGGACCAACATGACGTAGCGGCTCAGTCCCAAGCTAGCGACCCCGGCGATACGACGCGCAATGTCGAGGAGGGTGAGTCTCCCGCCGGCGTGCGTCTTGAAATGTCGCTCGAACGCCGTGAACACTCGCTCTCTCTCGAAGCCGTCCAGCGGCAGTGATCGAGAATCATCGAGTCTGAGCAACCGACGGCTGCCTTTACACACCGTTCGCGACTCCAGGAGCGTCGTCGTCGACCGCCGCTTTACCCTGCGGAGGAGCTTCCGCACACTCCCGGTCGCCGTCGCTCGTTCGATCCACTGCGCCTTGCCATCGGTCAGTGCGGTCGCATACGAGGACACAAGCATCATCGCCAGTTCGGTCGCGCCCGATTCATCGAGCGCCAACGATGGGGCGGCCACGTAGATGCTGGCCAATAACCGGGCCAACTCCCACGTGGCCGGCGCCACAGCAGCCTCATCGAAATCATTCAAATCGAAGTATGCGAGACCGTTTGCTCCTCGGTAACTTCCGAAGTTTTCCAGATGCAGATCCCCGCACGCCCACACAGCGGGTGCGTCGGGAATAGAATTGCGCTGAGCCCCCGCATCCTCCCAGAACAGGTGCGCCGTGCCGCGGAAAAACGCGAAGTCGGAGCGGCGCATTAGCTCGTATTTCATCGCGAGACGCTCCGGTTCGCGGCCCGCATTGTTGATCGCGATACGTGCAACCGTGTCACGGGATGGCTGATGCATCTCGGCTCCTGTTGGATTGCATGTCGCCCTCCGCGCTAGCGCGCTGCGCGAGAGGTCGAGCGGACCTTGTTGTTCCGCAGCCAATGGAAAGCAGAGACGACGGGCGCCGTGAGTTTCCAGCTACAGCGCATCCCATGCACTGGAGCTCGCCCGATTGCTATTCACGAGAGTGTCGAGCTGCTCACTGCACCTGCTCCAACAGCACGTAGCGTCGCTCCCCGGTCGACCGCAACACCAACCAGTACTTCGTCTATCCGAAGATTTCGGCGGCGTACCGGTTTCCCAACCTGTTAGGCGACGGCAGCGACTTCAAGCTGCGCGGCGCCTACGGCGAAACCGGCAACCAGCCGTTGTTCGGCCAGAAGTTCACGACGCT
>JALYSW010000313.1 GCA_030854615.1 Gemmatimonadota bacterium | reverse complement strand
ACCTTCCCGAGTGGCTCCTGTCCCGGCACCATGAACACGACGTCGTCCGTCATCAGCTCGAGCACAGCATCGACGTCGCCTGATCGCGTCGCCGCGAACCACGCGTCGACCACCGATCGTATTGCGCGCTCATCGTCGGTCATTTCCGCCAGTGGTTTCGAGGGAATACACCCACCGATGTAACAAGGAGCCCCGAGTAGCGACATTCCCTCGAGGCTCCTCTATGGGCGGTACAAGACTCGAACTTGTGACCTCCACGATGTCAACGTGGCGCTCTAACCAACTGAGCTAACCGCCCGCACCAAACGCCAACCGCTCGAGCGCGAAGGCTCACGCCACACAGCATTCGGTTTGTTACCGAGTTTGCAACAGAGCGGGAAACGGGACTCGAACCCGCGACCCCAACCTTGGCAAGGTTGTGCTCTACCAACTGAGCTATTCCCGCGTGACGCCTGTCTGATCAGGTGGAGGCGAGGGGAATCGAACCCCTGACCTCTTGAATGCCATTCAAGCGCTCTCCCAACTGAGCTACGCCCCCTGAAATCTCCCTGCGAAAAACTCCGCAGTGAGCCCCCAATCTTAGTCGTACACCTCGGGGCAGTCAAGCAAAACAGGGGCTGGCGCGGCGTGTATCCAGTTGTATTTTTGCCGCCGACATTCCTCCGCACACACGCATCGACGACACTCAATCGGGATCAGCATCCATGACCGAAGTGAAGCGCAGCCGCCGTCGCGCCGCCCCCTCGGGGCTACCGCCGAACGAACCGGAGCGCAACATCCTCGATCAATACCTCTATGAGGTCAGCACCTACCCGCTCCTCAAGGGAACCCAGGAATTCGATCTCGCGCGGCTGATTCGCAAGGGCGATCAGGATGCGCTCCAGGAGCTCGTCAAGCGCAATCTCCGCTTCGTCATCTCCGTCGCGAAAAAATATCAGAACCGCGGCATGCCGCTCATCGACCTCATTGGCGAAGGCAACGTCGGGCTTCTCACTGCCGCGCGGAAGTTCGATCCCGATCAGGGCGTCAAGTTCATCTCCTACGCCGTCTGGTGGATCCGCCAGGCGATTCTCTCGTCGCTCGCGAAGCAGGGACGCACCGTTCGCGTTCCGCTCAACCGCACCTCCGATCTCTCGCGCATCATCAAGGGCGCCGAGATCCTCCGGCAGATTCTCCGCCGCGAACCGATGCCCGAGGAGCTCGCGCGCCTCACCGGTCTCACGTTGGAAGTCGTGCAGGCGCTCTCCGCGCTCAACACCGGCGACATCCGTCTCGATGCATCGCTCGACCCCGACAGCGACCGCTCGATCATGGATCGCTTCATCTCGGAGGACACGCCGAACCCCGAGGACGAATACATGAATCGATTCGTCAGCGACGAGATCGAGCGTGCACTCGCCACCCTCCCCGCCCGCGACGCGAAAGTGCTCCGCCTCTACTTCGGTCTCGACGGCGGACGCGAACACACCCTCGAGGAGATCGGCTCCATGCTGGGCGTCACCCGCGAGCGCGTCCGCCAACTGCGCGACCGCGCCCTCAAGCGACTCCGCGAAGGGGAAGTCGGCATTGCATTAGCCAGCTTCGCTGCCTGAGATTCGCGCGCCAGAACGAACACGGCCCCGCGACCGATCTTCGGTCGCGGGGCCGTGTCGTATCGCGTTACGCTATGCCGCTACGGATTGTTGTTCTTCTCTGCTGCCGCCTTCGCAGCCTTCGTTCTGCCGGTCGCCGCACGCTTGGTCCACACGAGAATGGTTCCGCACGACGCATTCTTGCCCTGAAACTGCACCGGCACCTCGCTTGCGCTCTTGTAGACCTCGATTGCCTCGATGTCATCCGGCCGAATCATCTGATCGAGCGAGTTGTCTGAGTTGTCGAATGGTGCTCCGTCGAGATACCACTGCATCGGACAGCTCATGTTGCCGGCGCGCGCCGACTGCACGGTGTAGTTGGATCCGTCGAATGCAACGTTGAGTCCAGGGACCGTCCGAAACAGATCAGTCGTCAGAATCGACTGACGCTTCTCGATGTCGTCGCGCGTGATGAACGCGCCCATTCCGCGCTTCGATCGCGCATCGAATCCGGGGATCGTGCTCCCCGCCTTCGCTTCGACCTTCACCTCGCCGAGCACGTTCGCGCGCGTATCGAGCACCGCGGCCAGCCTGCTCTCCCGCGCGGGCGAGAGATCGACGGTGAAGCGCTTCGGCGCATAGGAGAGCAGCCGCACCTCGACAGTCTGCGTCCCCGCGGGCAACCCGCCGAGCCGGAACGCACCGCGTGAATCGGCGCGTGCGCCGATCGCCGTGCCGACGAGATACACCTGCGCCCCTTCGAGCGGCTTCCCATCCGCACCCAGCACCGTGCCGTTCAGCTGCGCCGTGCCGAGAGCCTTCGCTGGAGCAGCCGGCGTCGTCCCCTGCGCGCCGGTGTCGGGAGGGGGCGCCACCCTCGCGACGATCCGATCGCCGACGAGAAAGTCGCGCTGCAGCACGCCCCCGGGCGGCATCGAGACGTCGATGAACCCACTCGCCTTCGTACCGAGCCGCGCCTGTGCGCGCAGTGCAACGCCGTTGGGAACGCCGCACACGCGGTAGGCGCCCTTGTCGTTCACGGTCGTGTGCACGGCCTTCGGCAGCTTCGCAAGCGATGTTGCCCCGATGTTCATCTCCGTCCACATCACCACAACGAGCGCCCCCACCAGCGGCTGATCGGTGTCCGCGTTGCGCACCACACCCATCATCAATCCGTGCCCCTCCGTAGCGCTGTCGCGGCAGATGACGCGGAGTATCGTACGCATCGACGGCGTCCCGAGATCGAGCACCGCCGATTCGCCATGCCGGATCACGATCTGACGCGTCGGCGGCGTGATGCCGAGCGAGTCCATCCCGGGCATGAAGAAGCCGACGATTACCGTTCCCTCCGGCAAGCTGTCGACGGAGAAGTGGTACGTGCCGTTCGAGTCCGACACCGCCTGGTGCGTCGACCCCGCGATGACCACCGTCGCTCCACGAACGGGCTCGTCGTGCAGGCTGTCGTAGACGATCCCCGAAAGCGTCGGATGCCCCTCGGGCGCCAGCGTGCGATGCGGCACCTCCACCGGACGCGTCGTCTGCGTCGTATCGGCGGTCGGCTTGCCGATGCGATGGATGATCTGCGCGCGCAGCGGTGAGGCAACGGCGATGAGAAGCGCGAGAGAAGCGAGTCGGCGCATGCGTGGTGGAATGGGGGAAGTCCCGGGACGAGCGTGTCGTCGCGAGCCGTGCTTAAAACGAATGGCATGTCGCCATCGTTGTCGAGGGGTGCGGCGCCTGCAACTCGACCGCATCAATACCCGCCGGTCTCACAATCGTTCAGAGCGGCGCGCCTCCGGTCGTTGCCCGACGATGTCGATTGCGGCACATTTCCGAATGATCAAGCTGCAAGACGTCTATAAGGCGTTCGGCGACAAGAAAGTCCTTCAGGGCTTCTCGCTCGATGTGATGGAAGGCGAGACGATGGTGATCATCGGCTACTCCGGAAGCGGCAAGTCGGTCGCCATCAAGCACATTGTCGGCCTCCTCGAGCCGGACTCGGGCACCGTCTTCGTCGATGGCAAGGACGTCCCGAATCTACCCCGGCGCGAGCTCTACGCGCTCCGCGCGAAGATCGGCTACGTCTTTCAGTTCGCCGCCCTCTTCGACTCGATGACCATCGGCGACAACGTCGCCATGGGACTTCGCAAGCTCGAGATGAAGGACGATGAGATCCGCGAGCGCGTGAGCGAAGCGCTTCGCCTCGTCGATCTCCCCGACACCGAGAGGCGCTTTCCGGCCGAGCTTTCCGGCGGTATGCGCAAGCGCGTCGGCATCGCGCGCGCGGTCGCGTTGCGCCCCAAGTACATCCTGTACGATGAGCCCACCACGGGCCTCGATCCGGTCACCAGCGCCGTCATCGACGAGCTCATGATCCGCATGCGGAAGCAGCTCGGCGTCACCAGCGTCGTCATCACGCACGACATGCGGAGCGCGTACTCCATCGGCTCGCGGATCGCGATGCTCTACGAAGGGAAAGTGCGCCAGGTCGGCACGGTCGAGGAGATCAGGAACACGAAGGATCCCGTCGTGCGGCAGTTCATCGAGGGACGCGCGACGTTGAACGAAGTCGAGATGTCCGGCGTCCCCGCAAGCGCGCGCGGCTAGCTTCGTGACGCGCTCGCGCGCCAACCGCGAAGTCTCCGCCGGCGGAGTCGTCTACCGCGTCGAAGATGGCCGTGCGCTCTTTCTGCTCATCCGCGACAGCTATCGCAACTGGGGTTTTCCCAAGGGGCATCTCGAGAAAGGCGAGCTCCCCGAAGCAGCGGCGCTGCGCGAAGTCTCCGAGGAGACGGGGCTCACCGATCTCGTCATCCGCAGCGAGCTGGCGACCATCGATTGGCACTTTCGCTTTCGCGGGAAGCTGATTCACAAGATCTGCCACTTTTTTCTGATGGAATCCGAGAACGCCGCAACGAGCCCGCAGCGCGAAGAGGGGATCACCGCGTGCAAGTGGGAGCCCATCGACGAGGCCCTCGCGCTCATCTCGTACGCCAATGCGCGCGAGGTGCTGCAGCGCGCCGCGGAGACGGTCGGCGGCGCGCCGCTCGCGCATTAGATGGTCGCGCCCGCGCGAGAGGCGGTCATCCTCGCCTATGTCACCCGCGAGCACACGCGCGCGCGCATCCGCGCGAGCCTCGTCCGCATCCACCGCCGCGGCGTCCTCGTGCGCACGGAGAAGGATTTCGCCAACGCCTTTCGCACGCACTTCGTCGATAGCGCGCTCGTCGAGATCGGCTCCGATGTCGACGGCCACGCCCCCGCCGAGCTGGCGCGCGAATATCCGAGCGTCCCCTTCATCGCGCTCACCCCCTTTCGCCCCGTCGACGCACCAGCGATCGCGCGCTGCGCAGAGCTCGACTTCGCCGATGTCCTTGCCGATGGCACCGACGACGTCCTGCTCGCCCACGTCCTCCTCGCGGACGGCTTCTCGGCGCGCTTCGCCGCCGCCCTCCACACCCCGCCGAAGCCGCTCGCGCTCACCGCGCCGCTCCAGCT
>JALYSW010000274.1 GCA_030854615.1 Gemmatimonadota bacterium | reverse complement strand
GACGAGCCCGATCCCACGCACCGCGGAACTCCGTTGACGCCGGTGGAGGAGCTCCCCGACGAGGTGCTACAGTTCACGCTTGCGAGCCGCTACGTGGAGTCCGACATCCTCTCGAACGATGCGTGGCGCCTCTTCGGCAACACGCCGCAGAGCTGGGAGCGAGTGCAGGCCGTGTGCGACTGGATTCACGAGAACGTCGAGTACAAAGGCGGCAGCAGCTCGCCCGAGGTCACCGCCCTCACGGTGTACAACAAGCGCCTCGGCGTGTGCCGCGACTTCGCGCTTCTTGCCGTCGCATTCTGTCGTGCGCTCAACATCCCGGCACGCTACACCTTCGGCTATCTCCCCGACATCGGGGTGGGCGTGGTCGAGGGCGCAATGGACTTTCATGCATGGTTCGAAGCCTTCATCGGTGGCCGCTGGTATACCTTCGACGCTCGCCACAACGTGCCGCGCATCGGCCGCGTGGTGATCGGCTACGGCCGCGACGCTGCTGATGTCGCGATGACCACGTCGTACGGCTCGCTGCGCCTGGAGCGGATGACGGTGTGGGCTGACGAAGTCCACAGCGCGCTCGCCGACGACGGCATGGTGCCTCCTCCACCGGGACTGAGCGTCTCCGGGGCGGAGAGCGCCGAGCAGTGATGGCCGATGCCGTCCTGCAATCGCGGCGTCTATCGATCGCTCTTCCGAAGGAGTGGAGCGAGGTTGCGCGTGTGCGCCATCACGTGCAGCAGGAGTATCGCTACTCGTACACGGGGCCCGTCACCGACGTCCGGCAGCGGCTCGTCATGATTCCTCCGGCGAAGTACGGAGACCAGCAGCTCGTGTCGCATGAGCTCACGATCGAGGGCGCCGACGACGTCGTCACGACGTGGGAGACCGACCGCTTCGGCAACTCCGCCTGTCATGTGCGTGCGTCGCGCGTGAACGAATCGGTGCGCTTCGCCGTGCAGTTCGAAGTCGATCGCGACGCTCCGCCGCTGGAGCAGCAGCTGAGCCACGGCGCAACCGTGGACGTTTTTCTCGCGCCCACCGCGCTCACCGCCCCCGACGATCGCATCCGCGAGGCCGGCGCCGCGCTTCACGCCCTTCTTCCGCACGCGCCCGTCCCCGAGGAGATCGTCCCGCTCGACGCGCATGGGCTGCGGCAGTGGATGCTCGCGATCCTCGCCGGCGAGTGGACGAGCAGGGCGATCAAGTACCAGCACGGACAGACGGGCGTGCAGACCCCCGCCGCGATGGCGCTCCACCTCGGCGGTGGCGTCTGTCAGGACTACGCGCACATCGCGATCTCCGTGCTCCGAACCCTCGGCGTGCCCGCGCGATACGTCTCCGGACACGTGCTCGGCGAAGGGGCGCCGCATGCGTGGTTCGAAGCGATCCTTCCCGATCCGCGTGAGCCGTCCCGCCTCATCGCCAAGGCCTACGACCCGACGCACAGGTGCTTCCCGGGGATGAGCTACATCACGGTGGCCGTCGGCCGCGACTACGCGGACGTCGCGCCGACATCCGGTTCGTACACCGGGATGGCGGGGAGCCGCCTCGTGCCGAAGAAGGATGCGTGGGTCGTCGACGCGCAGATGGTGTCCGAATGACGGCCGCCGCGCCCGAGCGCACCATTCCGCCGTACGATCCCGGCGTCTTCTGGGACGAGATGTTCGAAGCGCCGGGGATCGTGCGTCCGTTCTACGCGACGCTCGCACGCCAGCTCGCCACACTCAGCTCCGCCGACGTCGCGCGGCGCCAGCGCGCGGCCGAGCTCTCGTTCACCGTCCGCGGAATCACCTTCGCGGTGAATCAGGGGGCGGAGGGCGTCGAGAAAATCATGCCCTTCGATCTCATTCCGCGCATCATCGAGGCCGCCGAGTGGACGCGCATCGAGCGCGGGCTCGAGCAGCGCGTGCGCGCGCTCAATCTCTTTCTGCACGATGTGTATCACGACCAGCGCATCCTGCGTTCCGGTGTGATCCCCGCGGAGCTCGTGCTTGGCGCGCGCGGCTACCGTCGCGAGTTCCGCCAGGTCGACGTACCGCTCGGCGTCTACACCCACATCGTCGGCAGCGATCTCGTGCGCGACGGCTCCGGCGAGCTGATGGTGCTCGAGGACAATCTGCGCACGCCCTCGGGGGTGTCGTACGTCGTGGAGAACCGACGCGTGCTCAAGCGCACGTGGCCGCAGCTCTTCCAGGACTACGACGTGCGTCCGGTCGAAGGCTATCCGCAGGATCTGCTCGACGTGCTGCGCGCGATCGCGCCGCCCACCGCCGATGATCCGGTGGTCGTGCTGCTCACGCCGGGCGCCTACAACTCGGCGTACTTCGAGCATGCCTTTCTCGCGAAGGCGATGGGAGTGGAGCTCGTGCAGGGCTCCGACCTCTTCGTCGACGATGCGCAGGTGTTCATGCGGACGACGGAGGGACGCAAGCGCGTCGACGTCATCTATCGGCGCGTGGACGATGACTTTCTCGATCCGCTCACCTTCCGCAGCGACTCGCTGCTCGGGGTACCGGGGCTCGTCGCGGCGTACCGGCTCGGGCGCGTGAGTCTCGCGAACGCGATCGGCACGGGCGTGGCGGACGACAAGGCGATCTACGCCTACGTCCCCGAGATCATCAGGTATTATCTCGGCGAGGATGCGATCATCGCGAACGTGCCGACCTTTCAGCCGACGCGGCCGAAGGAGCTCGAGTACATCATCGAGAACATCGACAAGCTCGTCGTGAAGTCGGTGAACGAGAGCGGCGGCTACGGGATGCTGATCGGGCCGCACGCATCGCAGGCGGACCGCGATCTGTACGCGGCGCGCGTGCGCGCGGACCCGCGCAGCTTCATCGCGCAGCCGACGCTTGCGCTCTCGCGCTCGCCGTGCTGGGACCACGATCATCTCGAGGGACGGCACATCGATCTTCGCCCCTTCCTGTTGTTCGGTCGCGAGGTGAAGGTGCAGCCGGGCGGGCTCACGCGCGTGGCGCTGCGAAACGGCTCGCTCGTGGTGAACTCATCGCAGGGCGGCGGCGGAAAGGATACCTGGGTGCTTGCAGGGGGAGGGAGCTGAGATGGCGATGCTCTGTCGTGTTGCCGAGGATGTGTTCTGGATGAGCCGGTACGTGGAGCGGGCGGCCGCGGTCGGGAGGCTGCTCGAGGTGACGGGCCATCTCGAGCTCGACGAGGGCGATGCGAGCTCCCGTCGCGAGCTGTGGCAGCGGCTCGTGCAGCCGCGGGCTGGCGACGGCGCGCTCCCCGAGGAACTCACCCCCGCATCGGGCGGGCTCGAGCCGCTGGCGGTGCGCAACTGGCTCGCGCGCGATCGTCGCAACCCGCGCTCGCTCGTGTCGTGCGTCCAGCGCGGACGCTCGGCCGCGCGCCGCGTGCGCGAGAGCATCTCGAGTGAGATGTGGGAGGCGATCAACGCGCTCTACCTCTGGCTCGCGGCAGGGGGCGCGGACGCGGCGATGGAGGAGGACTCGCATCCCTTCTACCGGCGTGTGCTGATCGAGACGCAGTACATCCAGGGACTCGCCGACGCGACCCTGTCGCACGACGATCCATGGTACTTCACCTGTCTCGGGAAGTATCTCGAGCGCGCGGACAACGTCGCGCACATGCTCACGCTGCAGGCGCACCTGCTTCACGAGCGGAATGACGACGACCAGGTGCGATGGCTCGCCGTGCTGCGCTCGTGCGGCTCGGCGGAGGCCTACGCGCGCTACTATTCGCTGCGCGTCGATCCCGCGCGCGTCGTGGAGTTCATGCTCCTCAACTCGTCGTTCCCGCAGACCGTGCGCTTCAGCCTGCGCCATGCGTGGCACGCGCTGCAGCAGCTCAGCGGCTCGCAGCGCGTCGAGGCCGGGAGGGAAGGAGTCACCATCGCGACGCGGTCGCTCGGGCTTCTGAGCGCGCAGCTCGAACATGCGGCCGTCGATGAGATCCTGGAGAGCGGGCTGCAGAGTTATCTCGCGGCGCTGCAGAAGAACATCGCGCGCGTCTGCGACCAGGTCACGCGTGTGTATCTGCGCGACGAGCCGCAGCCGGGGCGCGTGGTTGCCGTTGCGCGCGCCGCGATGCTGATGGCCGAGCAGCAACAGCAACAGCAGGAGCAACAATGAAAGTTCACCTGGAGCACATCACGCGGCTCGACTACAGCACCGATGTCGTCGAAGGAGTGATGGACGCTCGTCTCGGGCCGCTCTCGGACTCGGACCAGCGGTGGGATGTCTTCACGATCAGCGTGAGCCCATCCGGATCGGTGCGTCGCTACACGGACGGCTTCGGAAATCGCGCGCATCTCATCACCGTGGCGAAGGCGCACCGGATGCTCGAAGTCGTGACCCGGTGCGATGTCGTTACTACGCTCACCGATCCATTTTCGTCGCCAATGCAGCGCCCGCGTCTGCTCACGCCGAGCGAGCTTGCGGACTCTCTGCAGCCATCCGCGCTGGTCCCCGTGAGCACCGAGCTCGCGGCGCTCGCCGAGCCCTTTCGTCCGAGCACGCCCGACGAGGCGTTCGAGTCGGTACGCAGGATGTCGACGTTCATTCACGACGAGTTCACGTACACGAAGAACGTCACCACCGTGGCGACGACCGTGCACGACGTCATCGCCCAGCGGAGCGGCGTCTGCCAGGATTTCACGCATCTGCTCATCGGACTCTGTCGCTCGGTCGGAATTCCGGCGCGCTACGTGAGCGGATATACGGTGTCCGGCGGGACGGATGCGAGCGCGCCGATGCCCGAGACCGAGGCGTCGCATGCGTGGGCCGAAGCATATACGCCGATCCACGGGTGGCGCGGCTTCGATCCGACGAACGACCTCGTTGCGAGTACGGCGCACATCAAGATGGCGATCGGCCGCGATTATGCGGACGTTCCGCCCACGCGCGGCACCTTCCGTGGCCAGGCGGACGAGCGGCTGACGGTGTCCGTGGAGACGCGGCAGGTCGAGTAGCCGTACGGCGCCAGTCGCAGCGCATGCGACTCGCATCTAGCTTTCCCACCATGATGATCATTCGCCCAGCTGCCGCGGCGCTCCTTGCGGCCGCATCCGTCGCGATCCCGGCCGTAGCGCGCGAGCGCGCGCCCTCTCGCACATCCGTGCCCGCGCGGCGCTCCTTCTCCGAGCCCGCCTACTCGCCGGACCGCCACGAGATCGCCTTCGTCTCGGGCGGGGATATCTGGGCCGTCGCCGCCGCTGGCGGAGACGCGCACCTGCTGGTGTCGGACGCCGCGAATGATCATCGCCCGCTCTACTCGCCGGACGGGTCAGAGCTCGCGTTCATGTCATCGCGCAACGGCGCGTCGAACATCTACGTGCTGTCGCTCGCCAGCGGCACGCTGAAACGCATCACCTTCTCGGATGGCATCGATCAGCTCGACTCGTGGTCGCGCGACGGCAAGTGGATCTACTTCTCGACCACCGCGACGGACATTTCGGGAATGGGGGACGTGGCGCGTGTGAGTGCGAGCGGTGGCACGCCGGTGAGTGTCGCGGCGGACAGGTATGCGGCGGAGTACTGGGCCGCCGCAGGGCCCGACGATGGAACGATCGCGATCACGGCGCGCGGACTCTCGCAGTCCCAGTGGTGGCGGAAGGGGCACAGCCACATCGACGAGAGCGAGATCTGGCTCGTGCGCGGCGTCGCGGTGGGCGCGCGGGCAACCCCGGGGCCAAAGTACGAGCAGATGACTGGGCCGTGCGCGAAGAGCGAGTGGCCGATGTGGTCTGCGGATGGGAAGGCGCTCTACTTCGTGAGCGATCGCAGCGGCGCGCCGAATCTCTGGACGCGCCCCGTGAGCGGCGGGGCGGAGAAGCAGCTGACGAAGTTCACCGATGGCCGCGTGCTCTGGCCGACGATCTCCTACGACGGCAAGGCGATCACCTTCGAGCGCGACTTCAGCATCTGGAGCTACGATGTTGCCGCCGGTACCGCGAAGCCCGTCGCGATCGAGTTGCGCGGCTCCGCATCCGGCGCGGTGATCGAGCATCGCACGCTCACGAACGGGCTGCAGGAGCTCGCGCTGTCTCCCGACGGCAAGAAGGTCGCGTTCACCGTGCGCGGAAAGATCTTCGCCGCTTCGAGCAAGGATGGCGGGAGTGGACAGCGCGTCTCCGCGGCGGGCATCGTGCAGGCGCAGCCCGCGTGGGCGCCCGACAGCCGGCGTCTCGCCTACAGCGACGATCGCGAGGGGCGCTACCATATCTACCTCTACGATTTCGTCTCGCACGACGAGCGTCGCCTTACCGAGGGTGGCGAGAACGACATCACGCCGGTCTGGTCACCCGACGGGAAGTCGCTTGCGTACGTGCACGGCGGCGACGAGCTGCACGTCCTCGCCATCGATGCGAAGAGCCCAACACCTTCGGTGGATCGCATCGTCGCGCGCGGCCGATTCGACCGCGCCCCGTTCATCAACGAGCGAGCGATCATCTGGTCGCCGGACAGCAAGTGGATCGCGTACGCGACGAGCGAGGGGAACAAGCTGTTCGCGAATGCCTATCTGGTGAGTGCCGCCGGCGGCGAGTCGCGCCCGGTGAGCTTCCTCTCGAATACCAATGCGGACGCGCTCTCGTGGAGCCCGGACGGCGCGTTCCTGCTCCTCGTCTCGTCGCAGCGCACCGAAGCGGGCGTGCTCGCGCGCGTGGACCTCGTGCCCCGCACGCCGCATTTCCGCGAAGATCAGTTCCGCGATCTCTTCAGCCCCGATGCGCCCGTGCCGACTCCCTCGAAGCGCACGCAGCCGGCACCCGCGCGCGAAAGCCGCGACCGTGCGCCCGCGCCGCGTGATAGCTCCTCCAGCCGCGACAGCGCCGCATCGCCCGCCGTGGACAGCAGCGCGCGCGCCGCGGACTCCAGCCATCGCGACGCGGTGCGTCACACCACCGTCGTCTTCGAGGGACTTCGCTCGCGCCTCTCCTTTCTCCCCATCGGCCTCGACGTCGTCGGCGAGTCGGTCGCGCCCGATGGGAAGTCCGTGGTCGTCACCGCCGTCGCCGCCGGACAGGCGAATCTCTATCTCTTCCCGCTCGACGAGCTCTCGAAGGACGAGCCCGTGGCGAAGCAGCTCACCTCGACGCCTGGTCCGAAGAGCGGCGTGCAGTGGTCGCCCGACGGAAAGGAGGTCTACTACATCGAGTCCGGACGCATCGCCGCCATCGATGTCTCCTCGCGCGCCGTGCGTCCGGTTTCCGTCAGCGCCGAGGTCGACATCGACTTCACTGCCGATCGCACCGAGCTGTTCACACTCATGTGGCGGGAGCTGCGCGATAACTTCTTCGACCCACAGATGAATGGCGTCGACTGGAACGCGGTGCGCGATACGTACGCTCCTCTCGTGCAGGGTGCGCAGACCTCGGACGAGCTGATGCGCCTCATGAACGAGATGGTCGGTGAGCTCAACGCGTCGCACTCGGGCGCGCGCGGGCCCGGCGGCGCCGGCCCATTCACGGGGCGACTCGGCCTCCGCTTCGATGGCAACGAGTACGAGCGCACGGGGAGGCTCCGTGTCTCCGAGATCATCCCGCTCGGCCCCGCCGCGCTTGCGGCGAAGATCTCGACGGGCGACTTCGTCGTCGCGATCGACGGCGCTCCGGTGAGCGCGCGCACGAACATCGACGAGATGCTCGCGTGGAAGATCGGCAAGCAGACCGCGCTCAGCATTGCGTCGGCGGTCGATGCCAAGCCGCGCGTCGTCACCGTGCTTCCCGTCAGCACCAATTCCGAGAAGGGACTTCTCTATCGCGCGTGGGTCGAGCAGTCGCGGGCATACGTCGCGAAAGTGAGCGGCGGGCGCCTTGGCTATGTCCACATGCCCGACATGAGCGCGGCGTCGCTGGAGCGCTTCTACACCGATCTCGACGCGCAGAATCAGGCGAATGACGGCGTCGTCATCGATATCCACAACAACAACGGCGGCTTCGTCAACGCGTACGCGCTCGACGTTCTCACGCGCGCTCCGTATCTCACGATGCAGATTCGCGGCATGTCCACCGCGCCGGCGCGCACGCTCCTCGGCCAGCGCGCGCTCGAGCTGCCGACCGTACTCGTCACGAACATGCACTCGCTCAGCGACGCAGAGGATTTTTCCGAGGGCTATCGGACGATGAAGCTCGGCAAGATCGTCGGTGAGCCGACTGCCGGATGGATCATCTACACCTCCAACGACGTGCTCTTCGACGGATCGTCCGTGCGTATTCCGTTCGTGCGCATCAGGGGTGCCGACGGCACGGACATGGAGATGCATCCGCGTCCCGTCGATGTCGCCGTGACGCGGGCGATGGGCGAGAGCTATGCGGGGCGCGACACGCAGCTCGACGCCGCGGTCAAGACGCTGCTCGACCAGATCGGCACTGCGCGGAAGCCCGCCGCTGCACACTAGGCGCGCGCGGGATCGGCGGGCGTGAGCATCGGGCAGCGCGCGAGCGCGGTCCTCCGCCATCTCTTCGCGCTCGGGGAAGGAGAGCTGCAGTGGGGGCGGGGAGTGCGCACTGCCTTCGCGCTCATCGTTCCCGTCGTCGCCGGCGATCTCCTCGCGCAGCCGCTCTTCACGTGGGCCGCGCTCGGCGGCTGGCTCGGATCGCTCGCCGACAAGGGTGGCTCCTACCGCGCGCGCGCCACGACGATGGGCGCGTTCGCGATTCTCGGCGCCGCCTGCGCGCTCGGCGGCACCGAGGCAGCGGGCTCGATTCCGGTTGCGGTCGCATCGATGCTCGTCGTCGGTATCCTGGGCGGCCTCGGTCGCGTCTACGGCGACGAGGGATCGACCGTCGGATTGTTCATTGCCATCATCTTCGCGGTAGCACTCGGCGCACCATCGCACGTGCCGCACGCCGCGCTCGTGCGCGGCGTCCTGTTCCTCGGCGGCGTCGCGTGGGCGATGGTGCTGTCGCTCCTTTTCTGGCCGCTCCATCCCTTCCGCCCCGCGCGGCGGGTGGTCGCCGGCAGCTATCGCGCGCTCGCGGAGCTCGCTCTCGCCCTCGAGGAGGTCTCGACGGCGATCGGCGACCGGAATGCGGGCATCGCTCGCACGCGCGCGCGTGCGCTGCACGCGAGCGTCCGCACCGCGCTCGAGCGCGCGCGCATGATGATCGCCGACATGCGCCGCCCGAAGCAGGGACGCAGCGCGCGCGGCGAGCAGCTGCTGGTGCTCAACGAGGGTGCCGAGCAGCTCTTTGGGACGCTCGTGGCGATCGAGGCCGAGATCGAAGCGGCGCACGAGAGCGGGTCGACCGCGGGGGACGAGGCGTTTCGCAACGCATTTGGCTGTTTGGCGAAGACCCTCGATCTGCTCACCACCGCGATCGATGATACGATCGACAGCCGCAGGCGCGCGGGCGAGCGACTGCCCGTACTCCTCGATCTTTCGGTGCGCACGGATTGGCCGAACGTCCATCTGCGCGCGGCTGCGACGCTGCTGTCGCGCCTCGCGAACGATGTGCAGCTGCTCGTCGATACGGCGTCGCGCATCGACGTGCGTGCGGCGGCGGTCGTGCCGACGACGGCGGAATCTCGGACGGCGCAACCTGCCGCCGCGCTTGATCCGCTTGCGTGGCTGCGCCCGCTGGGCGACGCGCTCACGCCGCGCTCACTCCCCGCGCAGCACGCGTTGCGCATGGGCATCGCTGCGGCGGCCGCGGTGGGGCTCTCCTACGCGCTCGACATCACGCGCGGCTATTGGGCGACCATCACGGCGCTGATCGTCCTCCAGCCGTACACCGGCGCCACGATGCGCAAGACGCTGCAACGCGTCGGCGGCAGCGTGCTCGGAGGGATCATCGCCGCCGCGCTCGCGGTCGTCGCGCGGACGAAGCTCGCGATCGCCGGCGTGATGGTCCCGTTCACCATCGGTGCCGTCGCCGTGCTCTCGCTCAACTATGGCGTCTTCGTGCTGCTGCTCACGCCGGTCTTCGTGCTGCTGGCCGAACCGCACCCCGGCGAATGGGGTGTTGCCGGACTTCGGGTCGCGAACACGATGCTCGGTGGCGCGATCGCCCTGGCAGCGTCGCAGCTGCTTTGGCCCACGCACGAGCTGTCGACGTACGCAACCCAGCTTGCCAATGTGTTGCGCCAGCTACGTGCGCTGCTTGCGATCGTGACATCGCCTGCGGACACCACGACGCCCGCGTGGTTGCGCCGCGTCGACGAGACGCGGCGGCGCTTCGGCGTTGCGGTATCGAACGCTGAGGCGACGATGCAGCGACTGATCACGGAGGACGCGCCGAACCCGCATCGCGTCGAGGCTGCAATGGCGTTGCTCACCTACGGGAGGCGCATGGCATCCACGCTCTCCGCGATTGCCGCGTCGCGTGCGACAGCGGGCGCCTTCGCGACGGAGTCGGTGGTCATGGCGCTCGCGGTGGAGCTCGATGCGATCATTGCGCCGCTCGATCGCGACCCGTCCGCGCCCACCGTTGCTCCCGCCGTGGACGATGCGTCGAAGGAATACGTCGCCGCCGATGATATCACCGCATCTACTCAGCTCAGGACGAAGACGCTGCAGGCTGCGCAGCTCGATCGTTTGCACGCTCAGCTCGCCGTCATGGATCGCGCGGTAAAGAGATACGTGGCGGCCTAGCAAACGGCTGTCACGGTCCTCTACCTTTTTTTCGCATGGACGAACGAGCACACTGCGAAATCACCTTTGGCCCTGGCAACGAGTGCACGTAATCTGCCGGTGATCTCCAAACGTTCTCTTCGCATTGCCGCGACTGTCGGTCCCGCACTCGTCTCGCTCGCGATCGGAGTCTTCGCACTCGTGGGTGTGACGCGGCTCGCTGCTGCGCGCGATGCGGTCACGCGCTCGCGCGACATCACAGAGTCGCTCCAGACCGTGCTCGCTCGGCTCACCGATGCCGAGACGTCGCAGCGCGGCTATCTCCTCACCGGCTCGCGCATCTATCTCGATCCTGGCGAGGGCGCGGCGGCCGACGTGCATCACTCGCTCGCCGCAGCGCGCCGTCTCATCTCGGATTCCACCGAGCAGGCCCGGTTGGATACGCTCTCGATCGTCATCGCCGAGAAGCTCGCGGAGCTCCATTCGGCGAAGATCGCGTACGAAAGCCAGGGTGGGTTGAGCGCCGCCGCGGCGGAGGTGCGATCGGATCGCGGCCAATATCTGATGCGCACGGCGCGAGAGCTGACCTCCAGCATCGTGGTCGAGGAGCGCTCGCGTCTCGCCAAACGCGAGGCGCACGAGCGCAGCCTCCGCAACATCACCACGGCACTCGTGTTCGCCGCGATCCTGCTTGCGGGGGTATTGTCGCTGCTCGTCAACACACTGCTCAGCCGCGCGCTCAGCGCCCGCGAGGGCGCGGACCGCCTTCGCTTGCAGGCGATCTCGGAGCTCGAGGTGGCGAACCACGAGCTCGGCCAGCAGGCAACCGAGATGGAGGCGCAGACCGTCGAGCTGGCGAGCCAGCGGAGCACGGCGGAGCACGCGAGCCAGCAGGCGCAGGCGGAGCACCGTCGCCTGATGACGGTGGTCGAGCAGTCGCCGCTCGCCATCTCGATCGTCGAGGCGCCATCGGGGCGCCGTATCATCGGGAACGCGGCGGCGGAAAAGGTGTTCGGCATCCCGATCACGGCGTCGCTCACTGACACGGCTCACTCGCTCAAGGGCTTCTCGGTCGATGGCACGCCGCTCGCGCCGGGCGACTGGCCACTCTCGCGCGCAGTCAGCGGGGGCCACGTGATCATCGATGAGGTGATCGAGATCGAGCACCTGAACGGCGAGCGTCGGCGGATCTGCATCAACTGCGCGCCTGTGCGCGACGCGAATGGCAAGGTCGATGCGGGCGTCGCGATCTTCTGGGATGTGACGGAGCAGCACAGGGCGGAGCAGGAGCTTCGCAGCGCGCGAGTCGAGGCCGAGGCGGCGAGTCGAGCGAAGAGTGAGTTTCTCGCGGTGATGTCGCACGAGCTACGCACGCCGCTCTCGGCGATCATCGGCTACGAGGAGCTCCTCTTCGACGGAATCACGGGTCCGGTGAACGAGGGGCAGCGCACGCAGCTCGGCCGCATCAAGGCGAGCGCAACGCATCTGCTCAGCCTCATCGACGAGGTGCTCACACTGTCGCGCGTCGAGGCCGGGAGGGAGGTCACGCATCCCGAGCAGATAGCGGTGTTCGCGGCGCTGCACGACGCGTCGGCGCTCGCGCTGCCGCTCGCGGCGGAGAAGGGGCTGACTCTCGAGGTCGTACGCGCGCCGAACGACGTCGTCGTGTGGGCCGATCCCACGAAGCTCCGGCAGATCCTCCTCAATCTGTTGACGAACGCGATCAAGTTCACGGACAGCGGACGTGTCGTGCTCGAAGGCCGGAGCTATGGCGACCATGTCGAGATCATCGTGCGCGATTCCGGTATCGGCATCGCGCCTTCGGATCACGATCGCATCTTCGACAAATTCTGGCAGGTCGAGCAGAAGTCGACGCGCAAGGTGGGAGGGACCGGGCTCGGGCTGAGTGTGTCGCGCCGACTCGCGCGTCTTATGAATGGAGAGCTCTCGGTCGCATCGAAGCTCGGGGCAGGGAGCACGTTCACACTTCGTCTCCCCGTACCGCGCAACACATGAAGACTTTCTAATTGCGGCGAGCACGCCTTGGTACCAACTGGCGACGAGTCCGGTACGCGATCTGCTGACGAAGGGCAGGGACTCACATCCACGTATATCCTTTGAATTCAAGGTAATTACGGCGCGACGCCGATTGATTCGTAGTCGCGCAGGAGCACCAATGAAGAGTCAGCCGCATAGCGTCATCGCTGAACACCGGAAGGCGCGCCTTTTCGTCATTGACGACGAGCCGAGTATTCGTGCGGCGATACGGCGCTTCCTCACGCGCCGCGGCTGGGATGTGGAGGAGGCCGAAGATGGTCGCAAGGCCTTGGAGATGCTGCTGCGTTCCGAGGCGGGCTACTACGACGTCGTGCTGTGCGATCTGCGCATGCCGCACTGCTCCGGTATCGAGTTGTATGGCGAGCTCGTGATGAAGCGCGCGGATCTCGCCCAGCGCCTGGTCTTCTCCACCGGGGATGTCGCCTCCGCGGATGCGGCGACCTTTCTCGCGAGCTGTGGCCGCCCCGTCATCGAGAAGCCGTTCGAGCTCGCTGGCCTCGAAGAGATGCTCGGCCACGTGCGCGACGACAGCCGTGTCGCGGGCATGTACTAGCCACTCCGTACGCCGCGTTACACATCCATCTTTGTGAAGCAAAGTACTTGCACAAATGCCGCTTTCGTCGCATGATGCATCCGTGTCTACCTCCACCCTCCACACCCGCGCCCTCGACGATCTCCGCTACATCCGCGAGACGATGGAGAGCGCGTCCGCATTCACCGGCGTCTCCGGATGGGGGCAGATCCTCACGGGCGTAATTGCCCTCGGAGCGGCATTCCTCAGCCGCACGCTCCTCCCCGGCCCCATGTGGCTCGGCGTGTGGCTCGCGGCCGCCGTCCTCGCGGTTCTGATCGGGGTCACCTCGAGCGTCTGGAAGGGACGTCGCGCGCGCGAGCCCTTCATTTTCGCCCCCCTCCGCAAGTTCGCCCTCGGCTTCGCCCCGCCGATCACCGTGGGCGTCGTGCTCACCTACTATCTCGCGCGACTCGGATCGTACGCCCTCCTCCCCGCCTGCTGGCTCCTCCTCTATGGCGCGGGCGTCATGACCGGCGGGATGTTCTCCGTGCGCTCCGTTCCCGTCATGGGAATCTGCTTCATGGCGCTCGGCTGCGTCGCCGTGCTCGCGCCGGTCGCCTGGAGCGCCGGACTGCTCGCCGTCGGCTTCGGCGCGCTGCCGATCGTCTTCGGTGCCCTCATCGCGTGGCGTTACGGTGGCTAGGTCGAGCTCCGCGGCGCGCCGCCGCACGGACCCTCCGATCTCGCGCCCGCTCGATGCCACCGCGGGCAAGGACGCCGCCAAGGGGTCCCGCGAGCTCGATGAGCTCATCCACCATCGCCTCCGCCTCGGCATGGTGAGCGCCCTTGCTGCGAACGATGCGCTGTCGTTCAGCGAGCTCAAGGCGCTCCTGCGCACCACCGACGGCAATCTCAGCGTCCACGCCCGCAAGCTCGAGGATGCGAGCTACGTCTCCGTCACCAAGACCTTCGAGGGCCGCAAGCCGCTTACCACCTACCGCCTCGCGCCGGCGGGCCGGCGCGCGCTGCAGCGGTACCTGTCGCACATGGAATCGATCATTCAGGTGACCCGCGACACGCTGGAGCGTTGATAGTGTACACCCCGTGCGATCCTGCCGGCCGCACCCATTCCGCCCACTGACCTCATGTCGCCACGACTCTACACCGACTCACAGCCTCTGCACGTCGCGATCATCATGGATGGGAACGGGCGATGGGCGACGCAGCGCGCGATGCCGCGCGTTGCGGGGCACCGCGTGGGCGTCGAGGTCGTGCGCAAAGTGGTCGAGCATGCGCCCGCGCTCGGGATCGACACGCTCACGCTTTACGCCTTCAGCAGCGACAACTGGCGCCGGCCGGCAGCCGAAGTCGCGACGCTGATGCGGCTCTTCCGCTCGCGCCTCGTCAGCGAGGTGCCGCGGTTGCTCGACAACAACGTTCGTCTCACCGCGATCGGCCGCCGCGACCGTCTCCCGCTCGCCCTCGCCGACGCACTCGCCGAGGCCGAGGAACAGACGGAGCACGGGACGACGCTGCACATGCGGCTCGCGATCGACTACTCGGCGCGCGACGAGATCCTGCGCGCCGCGCAGCGCGTCGCCGCCTCGGGCGACGATGTCACACGCGAGGAATTCGGCCGCGCGCTCGGCGGCGAGCACGATGCACGTCCGGCTCGCGACGTCGATCTCGTCATCCGCACGGGCGGCGAGCGGCGCCTCAGCGACTTCCTGCTCTGGGAATGCGCCTACGCCGAGCTGTATTTTACGGACGTGATGTGGCCGGAGTTCGGACCCAAGCATCTCGACGCTGCCGTCGAGTATTTCCAGAAGCGCGACCGCCGCTTTGGCGCGCTCAGCGCCGCGGGGTAGGCGCTGCACGCCGAAAAGCCGAGCAGAACGGCGCAGCGCGTCGCCGAGCGGCGGGCGGCGCATCAGCTGCTCGACAAGCCGCTCGTGTTCAACGATCCCCTCGCGGTGCGCATCATCGGTGCGCGTGCCGAGGCGAATCTCCCGGAACAGCCGAAGAACTTCGTCGCCGCGCGCTTCCGCGCATTCATGGCGGCGCGTGCGCGCTTCGCGGAGGATGAGCTCGCGGATGCGGTCGCGCGTGGGGTGAAGCAATATGTGGTGCTCGGCGCCGGGCTCGACACCTTCGCGTATCGCAATCCATATCCCGACCTTCGTGTCTTCGAGGTCGATCATCCCGCGACGCAGGCGTGGAAGCGCAAGCGGCTCGCGCAGGTCGGCATCGCGGTGCCTTCGTCGATGACCTTCGCGCCGGTCGACTTCGACCGGGAGACCTTCGACCAGGGGCTGCACAAGGTGGGCTTCGACGAGAGTGCGCCGACCTTCTTCTCGTGGCTCGGCGTTACGATGTACCTCGAGATCGACGTGGTCCTCGGCACGCTGCGCGCGATCCACGAGATGAACGCAGCAAACGCGATCACCTTCGACTACGCCGTGCCGCGTGAGACCCTGAGCTTCGTCGGCCGCCTCGCGCTCGACGCGGTGGCACGCAAGGTAAGGAAAGCGGGGGAGCCGTTTCGCGGATTCTTTGCGCCGCCGGCACTCGCCGAGACGCTGCGAGGGATCGGCTACACGCACATCGAGGACCTCGGCAGCCAGGAGCTCGATTCGCGCTACTTCAGCGGCCGCGCCGACAATCTGCATCCGCGAGGCCAGCTCGGCCGAATGCTGAGCGCGCGAGGGTAGAGCTCACGCGAGCGAACGCGTCGCCACGCTGGTAAATTCCTCGCATGAGCAACGAAAAGAAGATTCATCCTCCCGAGACACTCGAAGGATGGTACACGCTCCATCAACTCTTCGCGCACCCCGTCGGGCTGACGCCGAATGTCCAGGAGCAGCGCGAGACCGCGGAGCTCCTCGGCACGCTCGCGAAGCCGGAGGGCGGAGGGTGGAGCGTCGTCGCCCGCGTCATCGGCTCGGTGTCCGACACGATGATGATCCACTTCCGTCCGACGCTCGACGCCATCGGCGAAGTGCAGCGAACGCTGAACACGAATCCTTATATCCAGCGGCTCGTGTCGACGTACACCTTTCTCAGCATCACCGAAGCGGGGCTCTATCACATCACCGCGGAGCTCGCGCGCGATGCGGCGGCTCGCGGCGGCGCAGTCGGCGACGAGGAATACACGAAGGCCGTGAAGGCGCGCGTCGAGGCGGAGCGCAGCACGCCGCTCGTCATGCGACGCCTCGAGCCGCCCTTTCCCGCGGAGATGCCGTACGTCTGCTTCTACCCAATGTCGAAGAGGCGCGAGGCGGGACAGAACTGGTACTCGCTCACGCTCGATGAGCGCAGCCGCATGATGTACGAGCACGGCACCACCGGCCGAAAATATCACGGGCGGGTGCAGCAGATCATCACCGGCGCAATCGGCTTCGACGCGTGGGAGTGGGGGGTGACGCTGTTCGCGAAGGATCCGCTCGACTTCAAGAAGCTCGTGACGGAGATGCGCTTCGACGAAGCGTCCGCGCGCTACGTCGACTTCGGCGACTTCTGGGTTGCGAAGGTGATGTCGGCGGAGGAGTGGGTCAAACCGTAGCTGCGCGCCAGCTCATCCGAAGGTGAACGCAAAGGCGCGCACCTCGGGGTCGAGAAACTCGATCTCGAAAGTGTGATCGGCGAGGGCGCCGCTCTGCCGCACCAGCTGGTAGAGTCGCATGCCGGTCACGCTCCCGCTTCCCAATGCATCGATGTCCGCGCCGTGCGATTCTCCCGGCGCTTTCCCGTCGATCGTCACACGAAAGCGAATCAGCTTCCCGCTCGGCGAATTCCCCAGTACGAGATGCAGATCGCGCGCGTGGAAGCGGAAGGTGATCTTTCCAGGCGCGCGTGCGAGCACCGCGCTCTCCGCGCCGACGGTCCACGCGCCACCGAGCCCCCACTCGTTCAGCTTCAGCGTCGCCGGCAGTTGATAGACGTGCGTGCTGTCTCTCTGCAGCGCACCGGACGCGAAGTGCGCCGCACGCGCGTAACCGACGTACGTCTCGGGCGAGAGCACATCGTGAAAGTTCGAAGCCGCCTCCGCACCCTTTGCATTCGGTGTCACGAAGCCGCCGGGAACGTCGCTGTTCCCCGCCTCCTTCAGCAGCGCCTGGATCACTGCCTCCGATGAGTCGTATTCGCCCTCGCCGAAGTGATGATGGCGAATGCGCCCCTGCGCGTCGACGAAATAGTGCGCGGGCCAATACTGATTCTTGAACGCGCTCCAGATCACGAGCCCACTGTCGTTCGCCACCGGATAGGTGATGCCGAGATCGCGGACGGCCTTGCGCACGTTGTTCACATCGCGCTCGAAGGCGAACTCGGGGGAGTGCACGCCGATGACGACGAGTCCATGATTTTTGTACTTGTCGTACCACGCCTGCACGTAGGGGAGCGCCCGAAGGCAGTTGATGCACGAGTACGTCCAGAAGTCGATGACGACGACTTTCCCGCGCAGGCTCGCGGCGGTCAGCGGCGCGGAGTTGATCCACGCATTCGCACCGTCGAGCGACGGCATCTCACCCTCGGAGGGAAGCGTGCTTCCCGCGACCGCCACCGTCTTCGCCGCCACGCCTGGGCGCACCCTCTCGAGCAGCGACGTCTCGAGTCCTGTCGTGCTCGCGAGCGAGAGCGTCGTCAGCAATCCAGTATCGAGCCCCGTCGCGATCGCGACGACACCGAGCAGCACCGCGACGCCGAGTCCGCGGCGGATCCACTCGCCGGCGCCGAGCGATCGCTTCATCGCGGCGAAGACGCGCCCGCCGGCGAGGAGCGCGATCGCGAGCGATGTCGCGGCGCCGAGCGCGTACGCGAGAAGAAGAAGCGTGGTGTTGCCGCTCTTCCCCTGAATGGCGGCGCCCGTGAGCACGAGCCCGAGAATCGGCCCCGCGCACGGGGCCCAGAGGAGCCCGACCGCGATGCCGAGCACGAACGAGGAGCCAACCTGCGCGCCGGATGCGCGCTCGCTGTCCGATTTCTGTGACAGCCGCGCGCCGAGCGCAACCAGCGGCTTGGTGAAATGCTCGGCCAGCGTGGGGAAGAGCAGTGTGATGCCGAAGATCGTGAGCAGGACCATCGCGGCGTAGCGCCCGTACTGATTCGCGTGCACCGCCCAGTCGCCTCCGAGCACTGCGAGGCTCGCGACGAGCGAGAATGTCACCGCCATGCCGACGAGCAGCGGAAGACCACTTTTCGCGAATGGCTGCTCCGCGCGGGCGAAGACGAAGGGTAGTACCGGGAGGATGCATGGGCTGAGAATCGTCAGCACGCCGCCAGCGTACGCGAGGATCAGGAGAAGCATCGAGGGTGGACTCTGTGATGAGCGTGATTGGAGCAGCGATCGTTGCATCTGCCGTGCTCGCTGCTCTCTCGATTGTAGCCGACTACGTGTAGCTACGTTAGTGTGGCCAACAGCGGATCTCTCACGCGGTGCGTAGGCATGGAGATCGCATGCGAATGTGCGAGTGAGGGAGGGTGAGCGTCATACTCGATTCAACACGTCCGGGGGCCGACAGATGTCCGATGCAACGAAGACGGGAAAGGTGAAGCTCCGCTGGCTCGGTCACGCGGCGTTCGAGATCGAGTCGAGTGGCGGGACGAAGCTGGTGGTCGATCCATTCATCACGGGTAATCCTGTCACGCCGGAGCCGCTCAAGAAGCTCGATCGCTACAAGGCAGAGGACAGGCCGCACGCAATCCTCGTCTCGCATTCCCACGGCGACCACTCCGCCAATGCGAAGGAGATCGCGAAGATGAGCGGCGCGCCGGTGATCGGGATGGTCGAGTGGATCGCGTCGCTCGAGCTCCCGGCGGACCAGTCGGAGGGTGGCAACATCGGCGGGGAGATCAAGGTCGGCGACGTGAGCGTCCACATCGTGCCGGCGACGCACTCGAGTGAAGCAGGCTCCCCTGTTGGATTCGTCATCGAGTTCGCGGATGGCCGCACGCTCTATCATACCGGCGACACGTGGATCATGAGCGACATGGCGCTCATCGAGGAGGTCCATCATCCGGACATTATTCTCACGTGTGCCGGGGGTGGACCGTACACGCAGAGTCCGAAGGTCGCGGCGCTGTCGGTCAAAAAGTTCTTCAAGCCGAGCGTGATCGTGCCGATGCATTACGCGACGTTCCCGGTGCTCGCGTCGGAGGCGGATGTGCGGGCGGTGTTTGCGGGCGACTCGCGTGCGGTGATCATGAAGCCGGGGGAGACGAAGACGGTGTAGCTGACCGGGGTGGCCCAGCCTTCCGGTGGAAAGTACCGGCCCGTACGTTCTCCTCGCTCACGGAATTCCACCGTCGTCCGCCGGAGAGATGCACGTGCACGAGCACACCTTCTTCGCGATCGTCGTCGTCATGGGCGCGATCCTCGGCGCCTGGCATTAGTCGCGCGGGCGGCAACGCCGCGCGCACCTCCTTGCACTATTGGTACTATTGAGCATGACCTTCTCCTCGAGATTCGCGCGTGTCGGCACCGCGCTCGCAGCGCTGCTGGTGCTCTCGCTTGCGGCAGCCACCTCCGCGACGAACGCGGCCGCGCGCGAAGCGCCGCCGCGCAAGCCCGGTCACATTTTCATCATCATTCTCGAAAACGAGTCGTTCGCGCGAACCTTCGCGACCAACTCGCCGGCGCCGTATCTCGCGCACACGCTGCCGGCGAAGGGCGCGCTGCTCCGCAACTACTACGGCATCGGCCACAACAGCCTCGACAACTACATCGCGCTCATCAGTGGACAGGCGCCCAATCTCGCGACGATGGGCGACTGCGCGAGGTTTACGGAGTTCGTGCTGTCGCAGCCCAATCTCGACGAAAACGGGCAGGCGCTCGGCAGTGGCTGCGTCTATCCAGCGATCGTCCCGATGCTCGGCGATCAGCTCGAGACGGTCGGTAAGAGCTGGCGCGGCTACATGCAGGACCTCGGCAACGACGGAAACAAGGAAGTCGAGGAGTGCGGGTATCCGGTGATCGGCGAGAAGGATCCCACGGCCGTGCGCTCGCCGGCGGATCAGTACGCGACCAAGCACAACCCGTTCTACTATTTTCACACGCTCATCGACAACAAGGATCGGTGCGTCAAGCACGTCGTGAATCTGAGGCATCTCTCCAACGATCTGATGTCGGTGAAGACGACGCCGCACTTCTCCTTCATCACCCCGAATCTCTGCGACGACGGCCACGATTCGCCGTGCGTCGACA
>JALYSW010000267.1 GCA_030854615.1 Gemmatimonadota bacterium | reverse complement strand
CCCCGAGCCCGAGCCCGACTCCGCCGCCCGCGGCGCCAGTCGCTCCCGACCCTGCGTTTTCCTCGCCGCGCGCGGCCGTCAACGCCGCCTTCGACGCGATGTCGCACAAGCAGTGGAAGCGCGTCGCCGCACTCTCCGACTCGGCATTCCTTTCCCAGTGGCGCGATCAGCAGCTCGTGTACGCGGACGCCGACAAGATCGAGCGCGAGAACAAGAAGAAGCATCAAAAGCAGTACGGCCTTCCGAAGTGCGTGCAGAAGTATTTCGAGTCCCAGGAGTCGCATTACAGCGACACCTTCCTCAAGGGCTTCGCCGGCGCCAAGTCGATCACGCAGCTCGAGGAGATGACGCCCGAGCAGCTGTTCGCGAGCTGGCTCGCCGGCGGCGATCAGCTCAAGTCGAGCGAGCGCACCACCACGCGCACGATCCTCGGCGAGGTCCCCGAAAGCGACTACGTGATGCACGTCGTCTATCGCATGACGCCGACGCCTCCGGGCACGAGCGACGACGGCGTCGAGCGCATCACCGTTCGCCGCTACAACGGTGCGTGGCACGTGGTGCCCAACGATGACATCCGGCTCGCGGGACGATCCTACTCCTGGCAATCGAGCAAGTGACCGGTCGCGCGTGGCGATGAGGCGTCGGAGCGAGGCGATCGGTCCGCTCCCCTGGGTCGGCGTGATCATGGGCAGCAAGAGCGATCTCGAATATCTCGCGCCCGCGGTCGAGATCCTCACCGAGATGCAGATCCCGCACGAGGTCCGAACTGTCTCCGCGCACCGCACACCGGTCTGGATGGCGGAGTACGCGACGAGCGCGGAGTCGCGCGGGCTCGAGGTGATCATCGCGGCGGCGGGCGGCGCGGCGCATCTCCCGGGAATGGTGGCGGCGCACACGATCCTTCCCGTGCTCGGCGTTCCGGTGCCGGCGACGATGCTGAACGGCATCGACTCCCTGCTCTCCATCGTGCAAATGCCGCGCGGCGTTCCGGTGGGCACGCTGGCGATCGGAAAGCCGGGAGCCGCGAACGCCGCGCTCCTCGCCGCCGCAATCTGCGCCGCGAAGCGTCCCGAGCTCCGTGAGCGACTGCGCGCATGGCGCGCGGCGCGCACCGCCGAGGTGATGGAGGAGGAACGCTCGCGGTGACACCGGTCCTTCCCGGCGCCACGATCGGCATCTTCGGTGGAGGGCAGCTCGGACGCATGATGACGCTCGCCGCGCGCGTGCTCGGCTACCACGTCATCATCCTCGACCCCGATCCCCACTGCGCAGCCGGCGCGGTAGCCGATCGCGTCATCGCCGCGCGATTCGACGACGTCGCCGCGGCGACCGAGCTCGCGAATGCGTGTGACGTCATCACGGTCGAGATCGAGAAGATCGGCGCCGACGCGATGGCCGCAGCGAGCGCGATCGTTCCCGTGCGTCCCGGCGGCCATGTGCTGCACATCATCCAGGATCGCGCGCGCCAGAAGCGCTGGCTCGACGAGCGCGACTTTCCGCTCGGACCGTTCTGGGTTGCGAACACCGCGGACGAGCTCGGGATCGCGATGCGCAGCGCGGGGACACAGGCGTTCGTGAAGTCATCGTTCGGTGGCTACGACGGACGTGGACAGGCACGTTCCTCCCCGCGCGATGATGCCAGCGCGGTGTGGAGTGCACTCGGCTCGTCGACCTGCGTCGTCGAGAAGGCGCTCGATCTCGAAGGCGAGATCTCGGTGATGGTCGCCAGGCGCCCCGACGGTTCTTGCACCACTTTCCCGCCCGCGCTCAACCATCACGTGAACGGCGTCCTCGACTGGTCCGTGATCCCCGCGCCCATTCCCGCGTCCGTCGCGCGCGAGGGCGTGCGCATCGCGCGCGGGATTGCCGAGCAGATGGATGTCGTCGGATTGCTCGCCGTCGAGATGTTCCTGTTGCGCGATGGGGAGCTGATCGTGAACGAGCTCGCACCGCGCCCGCACAACAGCTTCCATCACACCGAGCTCGCCTCGCTGACGAGCCAGTTCGAGCAGGCGATCCGCGCGGTGTGCGACCTTCCGCTCGGTGACACCGAAAGCATCAGGCCTGCCGCGATCGCGAACCTCTTCGGCGATCTCTGGCTGCACGACGGCGCAACGCCGCGGTGGGAGCAGGCGCTTTCGCTCCCGGGTGTACGGCTCCATCTCTACGGCAAGTCTCCGCGCGCGGGCCGAAAGATGGGCCACGTCGGCGCGATCGGCGCGACGGCGGAGGAAGCGGTGACGCTGGCGATCGACGCCCGCAGTCGACTGACACCAAGGTGAGTCCCTCGGCTATTCGGCACGAACAATTGCAATTGTTACGGCTTGTTTGCCCGCGGGAACTTCAACGCTAACCCCGACTCGCCGCAGCAACCATCGCCGCGCCGGCGAGCTCCTTCACGATCTGCCCAACCGGCTCGATCGCCGTGATCTCCGAGACGCTCTTCCCCGCCTGCCAGTAATCCGCTTTCTCATCGAGCGACGCTTTCTTCAGCTGACGCAGTGAGCGCAGCGCGTAGTAGCTGCGCATCCAGTGCTTCGTCTTGCGGCCGCGGAAGAGGCGGCGCGCGATCGGACCGATCGTCGTGCCGATGCGCTCGATGAACGGCGTGTTGATCACCGCCACCGGCACCCCCGTGATGCGCTCCGTGAGCACGATGTCCTTCGCATCCGCGCTCACGATCGCGCGCTTGTACGCGTCGCTCGCGATGCACTCCGTGGTCGCGATGAAGCGCGTGCCGAGCTGCGCGCCCGCGTAGCCCATCTGCAGCGCGGCGGCGAATGATGCGCCGCCCCCGATCCCGCCCGCGCAGATCACCGGCAATGCGAAATCGCTCACCTCGTCGAGCAGCCGCTCCGCACTTCGCGTCCCTGCGTGTCCGCCCGCGCGTGCGTTCACGGCGATCAGCCCGTGCACGCCGCCGTCGACCGCCTTCTGCGCCCACTTTCGCTCAGTCACGTCGTGATACACCACACCTCCGACGCTCTCCACGCGCGTCACCACCCACTTCGGATTACCCAGCGACGTCACGAAGAAGCGCACACCCTCCTCGAGCGCGACCTCTATCCACTTCTCCATTCGCTCGCGATAGAGCTTCGACGACTGCTCGATGAGCGCGTTCAACCCGATCGGCTTCGACGTGAGGGAGCGAATCAGCCTGAGCCCCGCACGATACTCGTGCCCGTGGACGTACGTCAGCGAGATCGGCTGAACGACTCCGATCGCGCCCGCTTCCGATGCCGCCGCGACGAGCTCCGGATTACTGCACGGATACATCGCACCACAGATGAGCGGCACCTCGATACCGACCTGCCGCGTGAACGCCGTCGCGATCGACTCCGACCCGACGATCATTTCTCGGGCGCCGGTCCGACGAGCCAGATCGCCGTGATGCGCGCTACGACGTCGTCGTGCTCATCGACGATGTCCGCATGAAAGTCGTGCCTGCCGCTCACGGTCGCGTCGAATGGCGGCGCGGTGCACTCGGAGAATAACGGCCCGCGCGCCTTCTTCAGATACTCCATCGACAACCCCGTCACGATGCCGCGCGCGCCGTCCGGCATCGCGAGCGTCATGGCGAGCCCGGTGGTGAGCTCGCCGAGATTCATGAGCGCGATCGCGTGCACAGAGTGCAGATGGTTTCGCACCTTTCGCCGATCCGCCATCTGCACCTTCGCGTACCCTGCGCGTAGCTCGCGCACGTGCGGAGAAATGCTCCCCGAGTACGGGATCATGTACCACAGGATCAGATCGAAGATAGAGCGGCCGAATGGAAACGGACGTAGCCGTTCCCACAGCATGCGGAGGCGCGCACCCGGCGATCGCGAAGAGGACATGCACGGATGCTACCGGGCAGATGAATGCGCGGCAAGCGCGTCAACAGCGGGTGATCCGACTCCCCGCGTGAAAACAAACGGCCATCAATCTCTCGATGGCCGTCTTTGTTTTCTCTATCCCGCCGTTGGCGGAATCGTGAGCGTCACGGTTTGCCCCGGTTGCACCGAGATCGAGTTGCTGATCGAGGCGCGATTCGATCCAATCGGCTCGCAGAGAATGCTGACCTGGTTCGCGGGACCAATGATGTACTTCGGGATCACGAACGTCTGGCTCGTGTTCCCCGTCACCGTTCCCAGACGCTGGCGACCGCCGCCGTTGCTGATGATGTAGACGGTCATATCGAGGAAAGCCTGGTTCTCCACGCGAAGGCGGGACTCGGGCACCGGACCGTTGTCGTCGCGACCCGGGCGCGCCGTGTGGTTGCATGCCGCAATGGTCGCGAGCACCGCGACGACTGTTGCGAGCTTCGTGAGCTGGACTCTCATATCGTGCGCTTTTGCCTCGGTTGGAGTGATGCGACGCATCTGCTGTACACCGCAATGCACTCGTCGTACCATGGTCTCCCCGCATTCGCGACTCCCGACCGGTCAGTCTCCGTTCGCGCGCCCTTCCTTCTTCCCGCGCCGCGCGCCGATCGACGACGGCCCCCACGCAGGAGCGTCGCTCGCCGGAAATGACTCTTCCGAGGCCTCGTCGACGCGCGCATTGCTCGCCAGCTGCGCGAGCTGCTCGATGAGCACACCGCAGAAGGCCGGCAGATTCTCGGCGGACCGGCACGTGATCAGCTGCTGGTCGCGATTCACCACGCGGTCGGTGTAGATCCCGCCTGCCGCCTCCAGCGCCTCGCGCATCTCGGCGGGCACCGCGAGCGTACGACCGCGTACCACCTTCGCCTCGATCAGCAGCGAGCAGGCTGTGCCGATCGCGGCCACCGTGCGGTCGAGCTCACAGAATGCGGTGATCAGCGCCTTCGCGCCTTCATCACTCGCCAGTGCGCCCAGACTCTTCGTCCCTCCCGGAAGCACCAGCGCGGAGAACTCGCGCGCCTCGATGTCGCTCGCAAGCGAATCGACGGTGAACGAATCGGCGTCGTCCCGGCTCTCCACCGACCCGATCGACCCGCCTTCGATCGACGCGATGCAAGTCGTCGCTCCGGCCTGTCGCACTGCGTTCAGGGGCGCCTCGAGCTCGATCTGCTCCACTCCATCGGCGCACAGGAAGGCGACCTTCACCTGCTCGAGCGGTAGCGTCATGATCATCCTCTTCCGGTTTGAGGCGCGGCGCGGACTACGGCGCGCGCGATACCCGGAAATCTACGCTGGCCGTTTCGGTGCCGCTCGCTTCAGGGATTCACCGCTCGCATTTGCAAACGCTAATCACCTTTGGAGGCCGTATGCCCACCCGACAAAAAATGGCGCGGGATAGTCGAAGACGCGAGCAAGCACGCGCACCACTTTCGTCGCAGCGCAGCGTCATGCGGATGCCAACGACCGAAAGCTACCTCTCCGACGACGTCCTCCCCGTGCGCGGCGGACGGATCGGGGCGGGATGATCCTTCGCTAGCGGGCGGGGCGCGCGCCTCCGATATTCCACGCGTGCCTCTTGTCCCTCTTTTCGGCCATGACGCGCTTCGCCGCCGGCTGGCTGACAGCGCATCGCGTTCCGCTCTCCCCGGCAGTCTGCTCATCGAGGGGCGCCGCGGCATCGGCAAACAGCGCCTCGCGATCTGGCTCGGGCAGCTCCTCCTCTGCTCAGGCGCAGGCGAGCGTCCGTGCGGGAAGTGTGTCAGCTGCCGCTACTCGGCCGAGCTCGTGCACCCCGACCTCCGCTGGTTCTTCCCGCGCCCGCGCCAGGCGAACGCCGATCCGGCTGCGCAGGAAATTCTCGAGGATCAGGCCGAGGCCGTGCGCGCGCGTGTCGCGGACTTCGGGCTCTACGCGCCGCCAAGCGGCAGCGACGCGATCTTCGTCGCGACGGTGCGGGCGCTCGTACAATTTGCCGCATACAGTCCGAGCGTCGCCAAGCGCAAGATAATCATCGTGGGCGACGCCGAGCGCATGGTGCCGCAGGAAGGCGCGGACCAGGCGGCCAACGCATTTCTCAAACTTCTCGAAGAGCCGCCCGTCGACACGACGATCATTCTTACGTCAAGCGAGCCGGGATCGCTACTCCCGACGATCCGGTCGCGCGTCGTCTCGCTGCGCGTCGCTCCGCTCCCGAACACGGCGATCGCCGCCTTTCTCCACGACGCGCGCGTGCAGAAGGCACTCGCCGATCTCGATCTTCCGGCATCCGAAGAAGAGCGCATCGCGCTTGCGGCCGGCGCACCCGGCACGCTGCTCGGCGTCACCGCGAGCGGTGAAGCGACGAAGGTCGCGAAAAGCATCCTCTCCGCCGCAACTGGTGCGCGCGCTGACCGGATTCGCGCCACTTTCGCGCTCTCATCAGCAGGGGCACGAGGCGGCTTCTCAGAGCTGCTCGATGCGCTCACCGTCGCGCTTCACGGTCGCATCCGGGAGGCGTCCATATCGGGAAACTCCCACGCTGGGGAGGCGGCCGGCAGGGCGATCGATCTGGTCGAGGGAGCAAAATTGCGCGCAAGCGGCAACGTCAACCCGCAATTGATTGCGAGTGCAATGATTCGTGCCATGAGCGAGCTCTAGCATGGCAGAGCTCAGTCATGCAGATTCCAGTGGTAAGGCAAAGATGGTGAATGTGTCGGAAAAGGAGGTTACGGCGCGATACGCCCGGGCAACCGGCAGCATCCGAATGAAGCCGGAAACTCTCGAGGCAATTAGCAGGAACTCGCTCTCCAAGGGAGACGTACTATCCGTAGCCCGGGTCGCCGGAATCATGGCGGCTAAGCGAACCGCGGAGTTAATTCCCCTCTGTCACTCTCTTCCGCTCAGCGACATTCAGGTGGAATTGACGCTGGATCAGGAGCTGCCCGGAGTCCGCTGCGAGGCCACAGCGCGAACAATCGCCCAGACGGGCGTCGAGATGGAAGCCATCTCGGCCGTAGCTATAAGCCTGGTCACGATTTACGATATGGCGAAGGCGATCGACCGGGGTATGTCGATATGTGACATATGTTTACAGGAGAAGACCGGAGGAAAAAGCGGGAGTTGGAAACGGTCCGTCGGGGCATGACCGTTGCCTTATGACAGGGTGGATCGAGCTTTCTAATCTTTCTCGATCGCACGTCTGGATCCTTCAGCAGACGGAGTCTGAATGAGCTATACCAGGTCCGACTATGCGCACCGGGGAGAGCGTCTCCGCCGCATCGATACAATACGGAAAGGTCTGATCGTGGCAGGGCTGCTCGTTGTAGTGGCTATTCTGCCACGTGAGCGCGCCCGGGTCGCCGAAGCGTCCAGCACGGCGACTTCGGCCTTCCCCTTCGGAATCGCCGACGCGCGACGCATGCATGCCGAGCTCGACGCCACCAAGGGTCAACTGACGCTCGCTGAGGCGCAGCTCGAGCGCGCCAATGCGGTGATCCAGTACTCGACGCGATACAAGGTCAGCGCCGACATCGCCGGCTCGATCTACGACGTGGCCCTCGCTGAAGGCATCGAGCCCGACCTGGGCTTCCGCCTCGTGCGCGTCGAGAGCGAATTCAAGGACCGTGCGACGAGTCCCGTCGGCGCCCTCGGCCTCACCCAGGTGATGCCGTCCACTGCGAAGGATTTCGTTCCAGGGATCACGCACGAGCAGCTCTACGATCGAAAGACGAACCTGCAGATCGGCTTCCGTTACCTTCGCGGGCTGATCAGCCAATACCATGGCGACGTAAAGCTCGCGCTCCTCGTGTACAACCGCGGCCCGGTGGCAGTCGAAAGCCTCCGCGCCCTCGGCCTCGACCCGCGCAACGGCTACGAAGCAGCAGTCACCCGCGGCTACAACGGCAAGGGTACTGTCGACTGATCGTCGACTGCAGTTATCTCGAACTCAACGGGCTCGCCGGCTACTTGCGGTGAGCCCGTTGAGCGTCTGGCAGCGTTCGCGTCTCCGGGACTATTCGGGACGAGTGATCAGTTCCAACTATGAATCGCGGTTTACGATGCCTGCCGGGCGCGACTCCTAATTCGCTGCCTTCGACTTCTTCTTCCCACTTCGCTTCGGCGCCGACTTCACGATCAGCACCTGTCCCGGAATCAGCCGGCTGCCGCTCATTCCGTTCAGCCGCATGAGTCCCGTTACCGTCGTCCCATAGCGCACCGCGATGCGCCCGAGCGTCTCGCCCTTCACCACCACGTGCGTCGTCGTCGAGCCGCGCTTCGACGAGCCCCACTTCTCCACGCTCGGATCCGGCACGTCGAGCGCACCCGCTACCGCCGCCGACGACGGTAGCAGCACCGGCTCGCCACTCGGCAGACGTCCATGCTTCGTCGGCTTGAGACCGTGGTTGTACCACCCGAGTGTTCGCGCGGTCACCCCCGCCCGCTTCGCGAGCGAGGTCATCGTCTCGCCCTTCTTCACCGTCGATCTCGTGAACGCCGCACGGTCAGTCGACGCGAGCTCCGCGTACGCACTGTCGAATCCGTCGGCGTGCCCCTTCGGCACGCGCACGACGAATCGCTGATCCGGCGGCGTCATCCCTCGCAGCACTTCGGGGTTGAGATCTTGAATATCGGCGAGAGTCGCATCGGATGCCTTCGCGATCGCGGTAAGTGGAGTCGCGCTTCCGACCAGGACCGTGTCGTACGAATACTCGGGGAGATAGCTCACCTTGAGCCCGTACTTCGCGGGCTCCTTCGCCACGAGCGCCGCAGCGATGAGCTTCGGCACGTAGTCGCGCGTCTCCGCGCGCAGATAGTTCCCAGCGGCCGCCATGGAGAAGAACGCGCTGTCGCCGCTCTCGCCCTCCACCTCATCAGCGTAGCGCTTGAGCCCGCGCGACACGCGACCCGCACCGCCGTTGTACGCCGCGGCCGCGAGATAGTACGACCCGAACTGGTCCTTGAGCCAGCCGAGAAACTTGATCGCGCCGTCCGTTGAGCGAACCGGATCGCGACGCTCGTCGATCCACCAATCCACACGCAGCCCGGTACCGCGCGCGGTGCTCGCCATGAACTGCCAGAGCCCGACGGCGGCAGCACTCGAGTACGCGTGCGGATTGTAGCCACTCTCGATCAGCGCGAGATACGTCATGTCTTCAGGCATCCCTGCGGCGTGCAGCTTACGGCGGATGATCGGCTCATAACGCCCGCCACGGGCGAGCTCCTGCACGAAGCGATCGCTCGACGGCCCTGTAAAGCGTCCGACGAAGTACACGACGCGATCGTGCGTCTCGAACGAGCGAACATCGATATCCCACGTCGGCTCGGCTGCCGCTGGCGGCGCGGTCGCCACCGAATCGCCGAAGATCTTCACGGCCTCGTGCGTGACGTCGCGCTGCGCGACGTGCACGGTGTCCGGACGTCCGCTGTCGAGTGGAGCGTTGGCTAGCGAAGTGAGTGTGTCGTTGGAAAGTGTGGTGGCAGACACGGGCTTTGGCGCCGTATCGGGCTTCGAGCCATGACACGCGGTGAGGAGCACCGCCAGCGTCACGACTGCGACCGTCGCCTTCACCAACATCCTCGCGCGGCTCGGCCGGGCGTCTGCGCAGGTAGGAATTCGATCATCGTCGCTCCGTGGAGATGCGAAGGGCTGAGCCCTCAGCGCATCGCGATGAAATTGCCGAGCACGCGGTTGGTGGCACCGAGCACTGCGATCACGGCGCCGCGCACCTGGTCATCCTCCACGAGGCACGAGCCCAGCAGCTTGAGCGGGCCGTCCGCGCGATTGGTGATCGAGACGATGATGACGTTGGCGTCGAACGCACGGATGGATTTTACACCGGCGAGATCGAATTGAAGCACGTTGTCCGAAAAACGCTCGATCGCACGAAGCGCGGCCTCGGCCGCCACACGAAGATCAACCGTCGGGCTCGACTGCCCTGATGCAGAGCCGCGCACCTTGATCCCCTCGATCCACTCGAGCTCGACTTCCGCGGTGCAGCGGCCACCGGGCGTGCGATGGAATTTGAAGTCGCTGAAGCGTAACCGTTGCCGGTGCTGCTGCAGCTCCTGCGGGGAGGTCGTCGTCGGCGACATCAGGGGGTGGTCCGGCATTGTATTGGGAGCGTCGTAGTGGCGTCGGCGCTCGGTAGTGCCGGCATCCGTATCACGAATAACCGTGCGGAAAGCAACGCGCTGGCGCCGGTGTGCGGCGCTGAACATATTCGCCACATGATCACTTTCATTGCAACGCTGGCGCTGGCTGCGACGCTTCCAGCCACCGCGAACGATTCGCTCGTCGCGCAGATCCAGGCGCGTATCGCAGAGCTCCCTGGCGCCGAGGTCGGTGTCGCCTACCACAGGCTCGGCTCGAGCGACACGCTCTACCTGAACTCGGACGCGAGCTTCCACGCCGCGAGCACGATGAAGGTGCCGATCATGGTCCAGCTCTTTCGCCGCGTCGACGCTGGAGGACTCTCGCTGGATTACCCGCTGCTCCTGGTGAACCAGTTTGGCTCGATCGTCGACGGGTCGCCCTACTCGCTGGAGGAGTCCGTCGATTCCGACAGCTCGCTGTATCTGCTCGTCGGCACTCGCGTCAGCGTGCGCGATCTGATCACGCACATGATCACGCGGTCGAGCAACCTTGCGACGAACTCCCTCGTGTCGCTCGCGAACGCAGCGCAGGCCGAGTCGACGATGCGCTCGCTCGGCGCCATGAACATCCGCGTTTTGCGGGGCGTCGAGGACCAGAAGGCGTTCGATCAGGGCCTCAACAACACGACCACAGCACGTGACCTGTCGATCATCCTCACGGCGATCCAGGAGAACAGGGCCGCATCGGCGAAGAGTTGCGCCACGATGCGCGACATCCTGCTTGGGCAGGAGTTCAACACCGGAATTCCGGCGGAGCTTCCGGCCGGGACGAAGGTGGCCCACAAGACAGGATCGATCACGGGCGTGGCGCACGACGCGGCGATCGTCTATCCGCAGAAGGGGCCGACCTATGTTCTCGTGATCCTGACGAAGGGCATTCCGGATGAGCCGACTGCGGAAAAGCTGATCGCCGACATCTCTCGCATGGTGTACGCGCACGCCATGGGAGACACGCCAAATTCGTGATGGCGGGCACAACGGCACCGGGTGTGCGCTTCGCAAAAAAGTTTCCATTCTGCAACGAAATGTTGTGCGAAAAGCGATATCTCATGGCAGGCCCAAATTAGAACACGTTGTGTAACAATGGGTTACAGCGGGCACAGGCGTTGCTTGAGGGGATTCCTGTCCGCGATGTCCGCGTCTGCTTTCGGCGCTAACCCAAGCTCCGCAGAGTCCGCCCTCCTATGTCGCAAAATTCGCAGGCCCGCCGGACGGTCAATCCCGCCGTTACGAGCTTTCAACGCTCCCCCTCCGATGTAGCTCCGACGGAGCCCAAGCCTGTTCCCGGCGCCGAGTTCGGGCTGGAGAGCATTATCGGCCAGAGCGAAGCGCTGCGCGATGCCCTGGATCGGGCGCGCAAGGTTGCCGCGAGCCGGATGACGACGGTGCTCATCGTCGGTGAGACCGGAACCGGGAAAGAGTTGATTGCCCGCGGCATCCACTATTCGGGTCCTGCGCGCGGCGAGCCCTTCGTGGCCGTCAACTGCGCGGCGATCCCGGAGGCGCTACTCGAGTCCGAGCTGTTCGGCCACGAGCGCGGCGCGTTTACGGACGCGCGGTCGCAGAAACGAGGGCTGATGGAGCTCGCGGGCCAGGGGACGCTCTTCCTCGATGAGATCGGAGAGATGCCGCCGCGGCTGCAGCCGAAACTCCTACGCGCCCTCGAAGAGCGCCGCGTCCGCCGCCTCGGCGGGCTGCAGGAAGTCGAGATCACCTGCCGCATCATCGCGGCGGCAAACAGCTCGCTGCACGATGCGGTCGCCCGCCTCGAGTTCCGAGAGGACCTGTACTACCGGCTGAACGTCTTCCGCGTGGCGCTTCCGCCGCTTCGGGATCGAGATGGTGATGTCGAGCTGCTCGGAGCGTACTTCCTCAACGAGCTCGCACGTCAGCAGGATCTCGAGCCGAAGTCACTCGATGCGAGTGCGGTCGCGGCATTGCGCGCGCACAACTGGCCAGGCAACATTCGCGAGCTGAAAAACGTGATCGAACATGCGGCGATTCTGTGCGAGGGCGAAGTGATCAGCGCCTCGCATCTCATGATCCAGCAGCGCCGATCGCATTCCGCCGCGCGCACCGATGGCGCGATGCGCGAGATCCAGATTCCGCCGGAAGGCAAATCGCTCGACATGATCGAAAAGGAGGCAGTATCTGCAACGCTCGAGATCACTCGTGGCAATCGCAGTGCAGCTTCACGAATTCTCGGCATCTCCCGGCCGACGTTGGCGCGCAAGATGCGAGAGTACGGACTCACGACAGTGGGAACCGACAGAGCCGAGTGAGCGTACAATACTCCCGGCGCTGTGGTGCCCGGAGTATCCCCTCGATCGGTCAGGTTTGCATGTCGGCAGGGCAGTATGACGAGTAATCCGATCAAGGTTCTTCTGATCACGCCCACCGAGCGCGATGTGCGTCGGCTACAGGGTGTGGTCTCGGTGCCGGGCGCGAGCCACGTGGAGCTCACGCACGTGCTCGATGTCGGCGCTGCCGTTCGCCGGTTGAGCGACGTTCGCTTCGACGCGATCCTGCTCGATCTCGCCGTCGCGCACACGCATCCGCTCGAGCCGCTCTGGCGCATGCACGAGCACGCGCCCGATGTGCCGATCATCGTTCTCACGAGCATGGAGGACGAGACGCTCGCCGTGCGCGCGCTCAAGGCCGGCGCCCAGGACTCGCTCGTGAAGGGGCAGATCGACGGCAACCTGCTCACGCGCGCAATTCGCTACGCCATCGAGCGTCACCAGCTCCAGATGGCGCTGCACGCGATGTCGCTCATCGATGATCTGACGGGGCTCTACAATCGCCGTGGCTTCCTCACGCTCGCGCGCCAACAGCTCAAGATGGCGGACCGGCTGCGCAAGCGTGTCTCGCACATCTTCGTGGACCTCGATGGGCTCAAGCGCATCAACGACACGCTCGGTCATCGCATCGGCGATCAGGCACTCGTGGAGAGCGCCGAGATGCTGAAGGAAACGTTCCGCGAGTCCGACATCATCGCGCGCATCGGCGGCGACGAGTTCGTCGTGCTCGCGATGGACAATGCGGCTGGCGTGCTCGAGGACACGTGGCAGCAGCGCGTCCAGGACAACATCACGGCGCGCAACCGGCGCCCGAACCGCGCGTACTCGCTGTCCGTGAGCATGGGTGTCGCCTACTACGACCCGGACTTCCCGACGGCACTCGACGACCTCCTCGCGCGCGCGGACACGCTCATGTACGAAGAGAAGCGCGCCAAGCGGGATCCGGAAGAGCCGAGCACCCTCGCCCACGCGCCGCGAGGGGACTAACGCCACAAAAAAAAGGGCCGACCGAGTTGATCTTCGGTCGGCCCTATTTTTTGCGGAGCGCTGGAGCGTTACGCGCCTTCCACTATGATCAGATACTTCGACGGGCCCCAGAACTCGGCCGGCTGCGAAATGTGCAGGTCGCCCGTGAGCTTGCCGTCGGAGCCCTGCGCCTGTTCGATCAGCGACGGATCCTGGCGTGAGACGACCTTGTACGGCTTGTCGGCGATGTGCAGCGCGATCGGCGTGTCGTCCCACTTGTTGATCGCGGTGAACGCGGACGCATCGAGCTTGCGTGCCGGCACGAGCGCCTTGTGTCCGAAGAAGAGGAACTTCGATCCCTCCTCGACGATGATTCCCTTCGCCTTCAGATCGTCCTTCGTGCCGACCACATAGTACACCGTATTGGCCGCCTTGCGGAGATCGGTGACCGTGTCGGCGATCGCCGCGTTCGCCGATGCGAGCCCGGTGTTCACGGTAGTGAGTGAGTCGACGCGCATGTTGAGCGCGGCGAGGTCGAGCTTGTTCTGCTCGAGCATCGCCTGGAGATTCGTGATCGTCGCCTGATAATCCGCCATCTGGCTGCTGAGCGACGTGTTCTTCTCGTTCATCGACGCGACGCGCGCTCGGCTCTTGTTGAGCAGCGCGGTGACTTCCTGCACCTTACCGAGGAGGCTGGCACGATACGCGGCCTGCGGATCGCCACCGGCCTCGCCCTTCACATCGAGCGGCACGTGCGACTGCAGCCCCTTCACCTTCGACAGCTCCTTGTCCATGTCGGCGAGGAGTTGCGTGGTCTGCTGGAAGCCCTGCATCAGCGAATCCTGTTGCGCCGAGACCGCGCGCGCCTGCGCGAGTTGGCCGCTGAGCACCGCGACGGAGTCTGGAGCGGAAGCTGAAGTACTTCCACCAGAGCCGATTTTTTCGCAGGCGACGAGCGTGAGGCCCAAAAGAAGGTAGATGGGCACGCGTGACATCATGTGGCTCCTGAACTCGAAAGAAGAACGAACGCTAACATGCCGTTAGCCTATAAGAAAGCGTTCTCAGCCCCGTCGTGCCGTGACAATCGTCACAGTGCGTGCCAATTACTCACGCAGCAGGAACGAGATGTCATCGGTTGCAACGTAGTCGATGCGCGGCGAGCCATAGGCGAATACCGGGGCGGTGCCATCGCCGTTCAGCGAAATCTCATCGTCGACGATGCTCAGTGAGCATCCTTCGCGAAGTCCGAGCACGCGCATCGCGCGGTTCGCTTCAATGTATTCCTCGAGTCGTTCTGCGCGCGTCTCTCCCTGATGATTGGGCTGCTGAAAATCAGTAAAGTGCGCGTTGATCTGAAACGGGATGAGGTCGAGCGCTCGCAAGGAGCGCGGCCAGACGATCGGCATGTCGTTGGTGGTGGCGATCGTGGGCGCGGTGACGACGGCGCCGGCGCTCCATCCGATATACGGCATGCCGCCGTGAACGCGCGCATGGATCGCATCGACGAGACCGTACTTCTGGAGCGTCTCGAGGAGCTGAAAGGTATTCCCTCCCCCGATAACTATCGCCTGTGCGTCCGCGACAGCGGCGGCAGGCTCCGCAGCATCGGCAATCGAGTGCGAGGTGTAGCCGAGTGTGGCGAAGGGGACGGCGGCTTTGGCGGCGTAGTCCGAGGAGGAGATCGTGACTCCCGCGTATGGAATGAAGAGCACGCGCTCGACGGACGATCCGAGTGTGTTCCGGATGGCCGCTGAGGAATGCAGGAGGTAGACGCCGGCGGCGTCACGTGAGCTCGAAAGGAGGAGTAGACGTCGAGTGGTCATCTTTCCAGGTGCGAGTGTGTGTACTTTGCGAAAGCGGAATCAATGTACAGGGAGCGCGCATGGCGGAGCACGATCCATCGCTGGGAGAAGAGATCGCGAACGCGATCACGCACGGGGCCGGACTGGTGGCGAGTCTCATCGCGCTGCCCGTGCTGATATGGTCCGCGTCGCGGAGTCACGATGATGCGACGATCGTCGGTGTGACGATATTCGGGGTCACCCTCTGTCTGCTGTATACGGCGAGCACGCTGTACCACTCGTTCCCTCCAGGGCGTGCGAAGCGGGTGTTTCGGGTGCTGGACCATGGGGCGATTTACTTGCTCATCGCGGGAACGTACACGCCGTTCGCGCTCGGGCCACTGAGAGGGCCGTGGGGGTGGTCGCTGCTGGTGGTGGCGTGGACGCTCGCTGCGGCGGGCGTGCTGCTGAAGGCGACGATCGGCTTCCGCTTCCAGAAGTTGTCCACCGTCATCTATCTGGCGATGGGATGGATGGCCATTGTCGCCATCAAACCAATGCTCCAGACGGTGCCACGCATGGGACTCGTCTGGCTGATTGCGGGGGGATTGTGCTACACGGGCGGTATCGTGTTCTTCGCCACTGACCGAAGGCTCTGGTACGGTCACGCCATCTGGCATCTCTTCGTGGCCGCCGGCAGCCTGTGTCATTTCTTTGCTGTCCTCGGCTATGCAACCGGTACGAGCTGAGCGAGGATCGAACGTGAAGTGCCGGCGGGCGTGCCGGAATCTGCAATTGGCCCCGCAATATGCCACGCAAAAGCGGGTGGATCAATTGTTAAGCTTCGTCGTAACAGTTTGTAAATAAACGACTTATGCGTGCTCTTCCGTACGGCACTGGGCGTGCCTTACTGGTCGCCGTGAAGCAAACGGCACCCACCCGAATGTGGGGCACGCAGCACAGCTCTCAACCGGCACAGGAGATTCAACATGTCGCGCATGCGCAAGGGCTTTACGCTGATCGAGCTTCTGATCGTCGTCGTGATTATCGGTATTCTTGCCGCGATCGCGATTCCGAAGTTCGCGAGCACGAAGGAGAAAGCGTATCTGGCTTCCGAGAAGTCGGATCTTCGTAACATGGCGACGTCGGAAGAGGCGTACTTCTCCGGCTTCCAGACGTACACGACCGATCAGAGCGCGATGAACTTCACGACCTCACAGGGCGTGTCGATCACGGGTATGGTCGCGGATGCAAAGGGGTGGAAGGGCACGTCGAGCCATAGCGCAACGACCAAGAAGTGCTACGCCGGCTTCGGCAGTCAGGCTGCTGCGACGACCCTCGACGGTATCATCACCTGCGACCCGTGATCCACGGGTAGGTGTACGAGGCTCCTGCAGCATGACAGCGACGGCACCCCACATCGAAAGATGCGGGGTGTTTGTCGTTTCTCCCCGGTCGATCTCGTAACGGGCGGGAGGGACGGAGAGTCTATCCCACAGCGCCGCAGCGTATCTGCGACGGCTCGGCATCATAGACCCGTGAGGCGCGCATGAAAGCGATGATCTGGATGGTCGCCACGACCGTCGGAGGCGCGATCGGATGGTGGATCGGGATGTTCGTCGGGATCTTCACCGCCGTGAGCCTGAGCGCCGTGGGGAGCGGCATCGCGCTCTACTACGCGCAACGGATCGCGAACGAGTATCTCCCCTAGCTACTTTGGATCGAGCGATCTGGAGAGCACGCGGTCCTGCTGCGGGTCGTCGCCGAGCATGAAGGTCTGACCGCCGACGTCCTCGTAGCCCCACTTGGTGTAAAAGCGAATCGCGCGAGGATTCTGGACCCACACGCCGAGCCAGATGGTACGCCCGCCTCGCCGCCGCGCCTCGTTCGCGCAGGCATCCATGAGCGCCTGCGCTAGTCCGCTGCCGTGAAAATCCTGTTTCACGTAGAAGCGTAGCACTTCCACCGGCGATGGTCCGGTGATGCAGGCGGGTGCGCCGCCTTCCCGCACCTGCGCGTAGCCAGCGATGCGCCCGTCCTGCTCGGCGATGAGATACGTGACGTCGGGGCTCGCGAGCTCGCGCTGCTGGACCCCGTCGCCGAACGCCTTGGCGAGATGCTTCGTCACATTCTCCGGCGTGTTCTGCGCGCCGAAGCTCGCCACGAACGTCTCGGCGCCGAGATTGGCGAGGAGGGCGGCGTCGCCCGGGATGCCGCGACGAATGTGAAGGCCGGCGGGAGCGGGTTTCGCGTCGGATGTCATAAGGTGCGCGAGGAGATGATGGAGGTCCGGTTCATGTGCGCTAGTGCTGCGAGGAATCGGGAGCGAGCGCCTGATTCCACATCTCGTCGTGCAGTCGCCACTTCCCATCAGCGCCGCGGTGGAGCACGAGCAGCATTTTCCCGTAGCCGTTGAACGGCGGCTTCCCTGCCGGAAGCGCGACGATCTGATGCTCGGTACACCACTCGGAGGCCCAGTCGCCTGACTGCCGAATGTCGAAGCACTCGCTCTCAAATTTCGTCATGCGCGCGCCTGCGAGCGAGGACATCACGTCGTGCATGAATTTCGTTATTGCCGCTTTTCCCGCGATGGGACTGGTGGACGGAAGAAGGCTGACGCCATCGTCATCCCAGAGCGCAAGAATGGCTTCGGTGTCCATGCGCCGAGTGGCGTCGGCGAAGGCGCGATTGAAGGCATCGATAGCGGGAGGCGGAACCGTCGGCTCCGCGGCGACTGGGAGCGCGATCGAGAAGGCGAGCGTCAGCGCTGCACGAAGGAGGCGCATGGAGGGATCTCCGGAGACGGGAATGCCAAGAGTATCGTCGCCACGGCACTCGCGCGGCAAGTGGTCTCATGCGAGATCGGGCCGTAGCCGTCAGATAACCGCGGGTCGGTCAGGCGGGTGATGGTGCCTCACGAGACTCGCCGGTGTCGACTCGAACGGGCTACGTGTGGGCGTGGCACTGCTTTATTTTGTGTTCGCGCTCTGCGATACGGCGTTGTATTCCGTGCGTCGCTGGCACATGACTGTAAAGCGAAGGGGTCATGGTGACTCTTGTATCTCTGATCTACACGAGGAGCATGAGGAGTGAAAAATCTGTTTGATGCGGAACGGGTCGCGGAATTAAAAGGCCGGCTCGCCCAACTGCGGCCCGACAGCGAGCGGCGGTGGGGAACGATGAGCGCGACACAGATGGTTGCGCACTGCGTGATAG
>JALYSW010000259.1 GCA_030854615.1 Gemmatimonadota bacterium | reverse complement strand
GTACACGGTGACAGCCTGGCAGGAACGCTTCGGTACGCAAAGCCAGGAAGTGACGATTACGGGGAGTGAAACGGCCAAGCTCGACTTCGTGCTCAAGGCAACCGAGTACTAGGGCGGCTGCGCACTTAGCTCGCGAGTCATCTCGCTCAACGATTCACTACGCGGAGTCGATCGCATCGTGGGAAAAATGTTTGCGGCCGCTGTGGCAATCATCACGCTCGCTTCGGCCGCGGTCTTCGCGGCGCATATCTGGTGGTTGCCGCCCGACATCTCGAAGCTCGGGATGCGCATCGATGGGCAGCTCGCCGAGACGGTGGTGTTCACCGGTGCTCTGTTTGTCGCGGCGCAGCTGGGGCTCGCGACGTTTGTGTGGCGGTCGACAGGTCGCGCCGGCCCGATACGGCTCTTTCCCGGCGGTCCGATGCCGTTGGTCGCGATTGCGTCCATCATCGTCGGGATGGAGGTGCTGTCGCTCATATTCATCGGCACGAAGGTCTGGTCGAGCATCTTCCTCGCGCCGATCCCGGCGAACGCGCTGCACATCGACGTACAGGCGGGGCAGTTCGCGTTCTATTTCCGGTACGCGGGCCCCGACGGGAAGTTCGGCATCCCCCATCCCGAGCTCATCGACGAGGGGAACAGCAACTTTTTCGGGCTCGATCCGAAGAACGACACGGCAGCGCGCGATGACATCGTGTCTGCGAGTCTCGTCGTCCCGGTCGACCAGCCGGTGCTCTTGACGATGCACTCGAAAGACGTCGGACACTCGCTCTTTATCCCGCAACTGCGCTTGCAACAGGATTTCGTCCCAGGGCTCGTCATCCCCGTGCAGTTCACGGCGACGGGCATCAGAAAGACGGAGATCGTGTGTACTCAGCTCTGCGGACTCGGCCACTACAACATGCGAGCCTACTTCGAGGTGCTGTCGAAGGCAGACTACGCGAAGTGGCTGCAGGACCAGGCAGGACAGTAGCCGCCGGACGTACACGCTCGGCAAGTCGTTCGCTGTCATCGTGAAACCCGTGCCCATGGATATCGTGTCGGCGTCAGCCATCGAACACCCGCCCGCTGCTCCCCATCAACACACCGCGCCCACGGGGTTCATCCGGAAATACGTGTTCAGCCTCGACCACAAGGTCATCGGCAAACAATACCTCGGCCTCGGGCTCGTCGCGGTGTGCACCGGGATGGTGTTGTCGTGGATCATGCGCTACCACCTCGCCTTTCCCGACAAGCCGGTTCCGTTCGTCGGCTTGTTCGCACCCACGTTTGCCGCTGGTGGGATTATCACGCCGGAGTTCTACCTCCAGCTGATGACGATGCACGGCACGATCATGGTGTTCTTCGTGCTCACCACCGCGCCGTTCGCAGGCTTCGGAAACTTCGTGCTTCCGATACAGGTCGGCGCGGAGGACATGGCGTTTCCGCGCTTCAACATGATGTCGTTCTGGGTGACGTTCGTCGCGTTCCTCGTGCTGGTCAGCGCGTTCTTCATTCCGGACGGGCCGCCCCTCTCGGGGTGGACCGCCTATGCGCCGCTTAGCGCAGTGGGGAAGGCATCCGGCCCGGGTGAAGGACTCGGCCAATCGCTCTGGGTCGTGTCGATCGGGCTCTTCTGCATCGGCCAGCTGCTCGGATCACTCAACTTCATCGCGACTACGCTGGATCTTCGCACAAAAGGGATGACGCTCGCGCGCCTTCCCTATTCGACGTGGGCGTGGTTCATCACGTCGATGATCGGACTCATTGCCTTCTCGGTATTGCTGCCGGCGTGCGTGCTGCTGCTTCTCGACCGTGTGGCGGGGACCAGCTTCTTCATCCCTGCCGGGCTCGTCGTCAGCGACGCGCTACAGCCGCACTCCGGTGGCTCTCCTCTCCTCTGGCAGCATCTCTTCTGGTTCTTCGGACATCCCGAGGTCTACATCGCGATCGTCCCGGGATTCGGCATCATCTCGACGATTCTGCCCGCGATGTGCCGGAAGCCGCACCTCGGTCCCAAGGTTCTGATCGCGTCCGAGCTCGCTATCGCCGGCCTGAGCTACATGGTGTGGGGGCATCACATGTTCCTGAGCGGCATGAGTCCGGCATCCGCGACGCTCTTCTCCGTTCCCACACTCATCATCACGATTCCCTCGGCCATCATCACGCTTCTCTGGCTCGGGACCATTTACGGATCCAAGCTGCGGATCAACAGCGCGTCACTCTTCTGCCTGGCGTTCGTCTCCGTGTTCGTCACGGGCGGCCTGAGTGGCTTCTTTCTCTCGCAGCCATCGATCGACACGTTCCTGCACGGCACCTACTTCGTCGTTGGACACTTCCACTTCGTAATGGGCGTCGCAGCGATGTTCGGGATCTTCGCCGGAACCTACTACTGGTTCCCGAAAATGTTCGGCCGAATGATGAACGAGACGCTGGGCAAGTGGCACTTCGCGCTCACCTTCATCGGCGTCTACCTCACGTTCATGCCGATGCATTGGCTCGGCTTCGAAGGAAATGTGCGCCGCTATTCGTCGTTTCCGAGCGACTACATGCATGGCTCTCTCCCGCTTCATCGATTCATCACCTACTCTGCGCTCTTCCTCGGCGCTTCGCAGCTGATCTTCCTCGTCAATCTCCTGTGGAGCAGACTGCGCGGTCCCGTCGCAACGGACAATCCGTGGGAGGCGACCTCACTCGAATGGAGCACCACGTCTCCCCCGCCGTTCGACAACTTCGGCGGTAGGCATCTCGTCGTCCAGCACGGTCCGAACGAATACGGCGTCTCTGGTCCGCGCGGTGATTACATCATGCAGACGGATCCGCCAGTTGTCGGGGCGGAAGGGACGTGACCATGCAGAAGAGCATTGCGCCTCCGTCCGCGACGCGCACCGGCGTATGGGTTGGCATTGCCGCCATCATCATGTCGTTCGCTGCGTATACGAGCGCAATGGTGGTCCGCCAGGGCTCAGTCCCGGAGTGGCACCACTTCAAGCTTCCGCCGATTCTGTACTGGAATGCGCTCGTGTTGATGGCGAGCAGCGTGACGCTCGAGCTCGCGCGTCAGCGCATCGGCGGTCCGTTCGACCGGCTCGGCCGCGGTACGACGTCGCGTGCGTGGCTCTCGTGGTATCGCGTCACGATCGGCCTCAGCTTCGTCTTTCTCATCGGGCAATATCTCGCCTGGCAGCGTCTTGCTTCGGAAGGGCTCTATCTCGCGACGAGTCCAAGCAGTTCGTTCTTCTACGTTCTGACCGCGTTGCATGCGCTGCATCTGCTTGGTGGAATCGGCGCGTTGTTCTACGCGCTGCACGCCCTTCGCGTCGATGATGGCCCGCGGCCCGTCGACGTGCTGTCCGCGGTCGCAGTGTACTGGCACTTCATGGCCGTACTTTGGGTCTATCTCCTCGTGATTCTGGCGCTCTGGGTATGACCACGATTTCCGGAGGCGTCGTGACCGATTCGGTTCTGCCGGCAGAGGCCGCGCACGGTGCAGTGTTGGAGCCATCGCCGTTTCTGATCTCGAGCAAGAAGTTGACGGTGTGGTTGTTCATAGTGGCCGATGCCGCGACCTTCGGCGCAATCCTCTTCGGCTACGGATATCTCCGCTTCGGCAGCCCGAACTGGACGAAGCCATTCACTTTCTCGCCGAACATCATCAACGGCCTGGCGATGACGGTCATCCTGCTCACGAGCAGCCTGACGATGCTCGGCGGCGTGACAGCCGCGCGCGAGGACAGGCGCGGCGCGACGATGAAGTGGCTGGGCGCGACGGTAGTGCTCGGTCTGCTGTTCGCCACGCTGCATCTCCGCGAGTGGGGGGGAATGTTTCACGAAGGGTGGAGTCTCACGAAGAATCCAATGGGTGGCTCGGTGCTCGTTGGCTCTCTGTTCTTTTCCATCACTGGTCTTCACCTGTTGCACGTCATCAGCGGTGTGATCGCGATCATCGTCATCGCTATCGGATTCCAGACGCGGCGCTTGACGGCTGGTCATGTCGAGACCACCGGTCTCTATTGGCACTTCGTGGATCTCGTCTGGATGTTCGTATTTCCGCTCCTCTACCTGTTGAACGTGCACTGGACATGAGTCATCCGATGACGACATCGAACGACGGCGCCGAGCCGCGAATGAAGGTGTACGTGGCCGTCTGGCTCGGCATGATCCTGATCGTGGCGATCGAGGCAGCGCTGGTATATGCGCGCGTCAACTCCGGCACGCTGTTCGCGGCGCTGATCGTGTTGGCCTTTCTCGAAGCCGCGGTGGCGCTGCGCTACTTCATGCACCTGAAGTACGAGGTGCCGCTGCTCTTCTGGACGCTCATTCCGGGACTGCTGCTGGCCTTCCTCATGATGAACCAGTTCTGGGCAGATGCAGCACGGTTGAATACGCTTCGCTTCCCCGTTCCGTAGAAAATCTCCATGCAGCCGATGGCGCATATGGTTGGCCCGATGATGATGGCGATGCTCATAGTCGCCGCGCCTGCGTGTGTGGTCTTCATCGGGCTCATGATCATCAGCTGGCGCAAGCGGCGCGGAGACGACGCGCCCTAGGGGCCTGAGCAAGCATCAGTGCTGGCCGAGATCGGGGAGTGTGAACACGAACTCGCTTCCCGTCGCCGCCGTGTGCGCGAGCACGAGCGATCCTCCGTGCGCTTCCGCAACCCATCGTGCGATGGCCAAACCGAGTCCAGCGCCGACGCCAGCGGAATCCTCGCCATTCTGTGTGTGTGTCACGGAATCGCGCTCGCGGGAGTGATCACCGCGATAGAAACGATCGAAAATGTGGGCCGCAATCTCGCTCGGGATGCCGGGCCCGCTGTCGCGAACGATCACGCGGTAGCAGCCCGCCTCGTTGCGAAGCGCGATCTCGACGCAGCCCCCTTCGGTGCCGTATTTGAGCGCGTTGTCGAGCAGATTGTGAATCAGACGCCGGACCATGTCTTCATCGCCGCGAACCGCCGCCTCCGATGATACGTCGGACGTCAGCGAGATTCCGCGGCGGCTCGCGAGCGAGCGCATGATGCGCGCGCAGTCCGAGATCACTTCGTCGAGATAGAATTCGCGGAGCTGCAGCGGCTGCTGTCCCGCATCCGCGCGCGCCAGGAGAAAGAGATCGTGCACGATACGCGAGAGCCGCCGCGCCTCCGCACGCACGACCGACAGCGCCTCGCGATATTCCTGCGGCGGCCGATCGGTCATCGTCAGCGCGATGTCTGCCTCGCCGCGTATGATGGATAACGGCGTGCGAAGCTCGTGCGATGCGTCCGCCATGAAGCGTCGCTGATGCTCGAAGGCGCTTTCGATTCGCGACAATAATCCGTTGATCACCGTCGCCAGCTGTCCGTACTCGTCGTAGACGTTCGGCACCGGCAGACGCTCGTGCAGCGTGCTCGTGCCCATGTGCGACGCGTGTTCGGTCATCGCGATCACTGGGCTCAGACTCCGACGCGTGAGCAGATATCCGCCGACGGCGACCAGCAGAAGCGCCGTCGGGAGCACGAAGAGCAGCACCGCGCGCACCGATTCGAGCATCGCGCGCTCCTTCACCAGCGGCCGCGCGACGACGATGACGTACGAGCGCTCGTCCACCTCGACGGGGAGCATGCACACGCGCACGCCGCCTCGTCTGTCGGGCAGTGTCACGAACTCCGGACGGGTGAGATGCCGGCCCGCGATCATTCGGCCCAGCGGCGCGGGATCGAACGGTTGAAGAACTTCATCACCTGTCGTCTGTGATTCGCCCGGGGCCGTCGTCATCGCGACGACCTGTCCGCTCAGGTCGATCACCCCGATGTCGAGATCGCGAAACTCGAATTCCGCAAGCGCCTCGGCCGCCGCCGCAAAGTCCGTCGGCGTCTGGTATCGCTGCGCGACATACTCGATTCTGAACGCCGCCGCCGTTTCCTCGAGATACTGGTCGAAGCGCCGCCCGGACATCTCCGCAATGAAGGTGTAGGCGGCGATCGACAGGGCCAGCAGCAGGACCGCGACGATCGCCGTATGCCAGAGCGCCAGGCGAACGCGTACGGACTCAATCACGTAGGCTGGTTTCGCTTCAGCTCGGCCAGCATGTAGCCCGCGCCACGGCGGGTATGAATCATCGGAGTGTCCGACACCGAATCGACCTTTCGCCGCAGGCGATTGATATACACCTCGATCGCGTTCGAATACGGATCGTGATTGTCGTCCCACACGTGCGCACAGATCTCCGCGCGACTCACGACCTGCCCCTCGTGGCGCGCCAGAAACGCCAACAGTGCGAATTCCTTCGTCGTCAGCACCACAGTGCGCCCAGCTCGATCGACCGTGTGGCTGGCCATGTTCATGCGCAGGCTGCCGATCCGGACATCGACCGCGAGCGGATCGGCCCTTCGCCGGCGAAGCAGCGCGCGCAGTCGCGCCAGTAGCTCGGCAAACTCGAACGGCTTCGTCAGGTAGTCATCACCGCCTGCATCCAGACCGGTGATCTTGTCGGCAACCGTGTCGCGCGCCGTGAGCATCAGCACCGGTGTTTTGGTTCCGTTGCGACGCAGTTCCCGGCACACCGAAAAGCCATCGCGCCGCGGCATCATCACGTCGAGGATGATGATATCGTAGTCGTTGACCATCGCGTGGTAGACGGCGTTCTCTCCATCCCCAACCACGTCCACCGCGTACGCCTCCTGACGAAGCCCCTTGGTCAACGTCCTGCCAAGCTGTGCGTCGTCCTCCGCCAGCAGTAGCCGCATTCGGGATTCCTTCCATTGAGCGTTACCATACGATGTGAGCGGAACCTTAACACGAGATTACAAAGCGGGTTCGGCCGCACTTTTTTTTACGCAGGCTGGCCGTTAGCCCCATTATGCGTGCCTTTACTTTCGATGCTTATGAGCAGCCGCACAATCAGGAGGAGGACTCGAACGTCCCCGCTCCAGGGTGAGACATTGCGGGGCGATCGCGCGTTCTCGATCGAGCGCTTCAATCCTCTGTCCAATGCGAATGCGGCACACCTTGTCCATCGCGGAAACCGCCCCGATTTTCGGCCTGAGATCGACCTGGGATGCAACTGGCGTTTCGAGGCGGTCGTGTCGACATACTCGTGCTTCCATCAGTGGCCGCTACCGGCCGCGGCCGCTGCTATGAGGCATGACGACCCCGTGCGATTCGATCTCCGACGAGCTCGAATCTCTCGTAACGCGCTTTGCGCGCTTTGCCGACCGCATCGCGCTCGAGGAGACCGACGCCGGCGCGCGCCCACTCGCATCCGCCGCCGCGGGCCCCGCGGAGCTTCTCGATCGAAACGAGCTCGCGCAGCGCGTGGCCCGCGCCGTCGATGGTCTTTCCCCCGCTCGAACCGGAGGAGCACTCTCGGGACCCGTGTTGCCGCGCCGCGCAATCGTGATCACGCGGGAGATCATGGAAGCAACGTTGGCGAAGTTGGCAACGTACAATCCCGGGTCGGCAGCGCCGGGAGTTTTTGCAATTTACGGCGCGAATCCGGTCGTCCTTACCTCGCCGCCGCCCGCGTGAACGGTAAGTTGACTTGGCATTCCAGCGTCACGCGTGACGCCTTGCTCATTTCTTGTCTCAACCAGCTAGAGGAGAACGGCGTTGGCGACCGACACTACGGATCTGATGCCCGAAGACGGCGGCCTCTCGCGTCGCGACTTTCTCCTGCGCAGCGGTCAGCTCGGCTGGATGTTCTCCGTTCTGGGGTCGCCCTTCGGCCATCTCGTTGCGCCGACGATTGCGCCCTTCGCGCCAATGCTCGGCGTCGCCCCACGCGCGTGCAGCGTGTCGGCGTCATCGCTCATCTCCGGTTTCCAGTGGCGCATGCTCGGCCCCTTCCGTGGCGGACGCGTCGCAGCCGCGACCGGCGTGCCGGGGCGGCCGCACGAATTTTATTTCGGCGCCGTGAACGGCGGCGTGTGGAAATCGATCGACGCGGGTCGTGTGTGGGAGCCGGTCTTCGATTCGCAGCCCGTCGCCTCGATCGGCGCCATCGCCGTCGCGCCCTCGGCGCCCGACGTCGTGTATGTCGGCAGCGGCGAGTCGACGCTTCGTGACTCGGCGGGCTTCGGAAACGGGATGTACAAGTCGATCGACGCGGGAAAGAGTTGGACGCACATCGGACTCGAAGACACCCAGCACATCGGCAAGATCGCAATCGATCCGCACAACCCCGACGTCCTCTTCGTCGCGGCCATTGGCCACTTGTACGCGCCGAACGAGGAGCGTGGAATCTTCAAGTCGACGGATGGCGGCAGTAGTTGGGCGAAGATGCTATACAAGAATCCGGATGTCGGCGGCGTCGAGGTGGTCATCGATCCATCGAACTCGCAGATCGTATACGCGGGACTCTGGAATACGCGTCGTCCGCCCTGGTTCACGTACTCGCCGAGCAACGGTCCCGGCGGTGGCATCTTCAAGTCGACCGACGGCGGCATGACGTGGACCGAGCTCACGACGGGACTGCCGAAGGAAGGAATCGGACGCACCGGCATCGCCATCGCGGCGAGCGATCCGCGGCGCATCTACGCCGTGGTCGATTGCCTGCTTCCCGATGGCGCGCCGCCAGGCACGGTGACCGCGCCGACCGCGGGCACGACGGTAGACACGGAAGTCCCCCGTCAGGGCGGCCTCTTTCGCTCCGACGATGGCGGCGCGTCGTGGACGAGGATCTCGACCGATCAGTCGCTGTGGGGACGTGGATGGTATTTCTGCAAGCTGGCGGTCGACCCGAAGGACCCGGAGGCCGTGTACGTCAGCAACGTCGCCGTCTCGCGCACGATGGATGGCGGCAAGCACTGGGTGGCGTTGCGCGGATCGCCAGGCGGCGATGACTATCATCAGCTCTGGATCAATCCCGATGATCCGAACACGATGATCGTCGCGAGCGATCAGGGTGCGATCATCACGCGCAACGCTCGCGGCGACGCAAAGGGCGTGACGTGGAGCTCGTGGATGAATCAGCCGACGGCGCAGATGTACCACATCTCCGTCGACTACAGAGATCCGTACTGGGTGACGGGCGCGCAGCAGGATTCGGGCGCAGTCGCCGTGCGTTCGCGCGGAAAGTTTGCGGAGATATCGACGCATGACTGGGAGCCGATCGGCCCCGGCGGCGAGAGCGGCTATACCGCGGGCGACCAGCTGCATCCGGGGATCGTGTTCGGCGGAACGGGCGAGCGCTGGAATCTCGCGGCGAACAAGCAGCTGCGCGGCACGACTGCTCCCAAGGCGCCCGGTAAGGAGGTCGATCGTGCCGACTGGACGCAGCCACTCGTGTTCTCGAAGGCCGACCCGCACGCGCTCTATTACGCGAGTCAGTTTCTTTATAAAACCACGGACGGCGCGAAGACGTGGACGCGGATCAGCGAGGATCTCACGCGCGTCGCCCCCGCCGTACCGCCAACGCTCGATGCCGTCGCGGCCGCGCACGTCGACCGCAACGGGAAGCGCGGCGTGATCTATACGATCGCGCCCTCGCCGCTGTTCGCGCCGACGATCTGGGTCGGAACCGACGATGGACAGCTCTGGCGAACAGCCGATGCTGGCCGTGCGTGGACGAACGTGACGCCGGCCGCAATCACCGCGTGGAGCCGCGTGTCTACCGTCGAGGCATCGCACTCGAACGTGGGTGTCGCCTACGCAAGCGTCGACCGACATCAGCTGCAGGACTTCGACCCCTACGTCTATCGCACGCGCGACATGGGAAAGACGTGGCAGCCGATCACCAACGGATTGCCGAGGGGCGAGTACGTGCACGTCATCAAGGAAGATCCCAAGTCGCCTGGCACGCTCGTGTGCGGCACGGAGCGCGGCGCGTACATCTCCATCGATGATGGCGACAGCTGGAGCCCGCTTCAGCTCAATCTCCCGGTTACCTCCGTACGCGACTTCGAGATCTACGACAACGATTTGATCGTCGGCACGCACGGCCGTGGCATCTGGGTGATCGACGACATCGCCCCTCTTCGCCAGCGCGACTCAGTGCTCGTGGCCGAGGATGCGCATCTGTTCAAGCCCGCCACGGTTGCGGCTGCGACGCAGAGCGACGATGACGGAACACCGTGGCCGAAGGATGAGCCATACACGGATACGCGCGTCGAAGGCGTCGTGCTCTACTACTGGTTGAAGGATGTTGCGACCGCACCGGTCACGATCGAGATCCTGGACGCGAAGGGCGCAGTGGTCGCTGCGATACCGACGAAGATCAAGCCGCCCGCGCCCGATGCGCCGAAGGCCGATGGCATCAAGCGGATCTCGCCGATCTGGGAGCAGGCGCCGGTGGGTC
>JALYSW010000253.1 GCA_030854615.1 Gemmatimonadota bacterium | reverse complement strand
CCATCAGCTTCGCGATGCGCTCGGAGCCGAAGAGGCGCATGAGGTCATCTTCGAGCGACAGGAAGAATTGCGTCGCGCCGGGATCGCCCTGACGTCCCGAGCGGCCGCGCAGCTGACGGTCGATGCGTCTCGACTCGTGGCGCTCGGAGCCGATGATGTGGAGCCCACCGACCTCCTGAACCTCGAGCGTCGTTCCCTCGGGATCCTTCACCTGCGAAGGCTTCGACTCGGTGACACCGTCGCCAAGCTTGATGTCCGTTCCACGACCGGCCATGTTCGTCGCGATCGTCACCGCGCTCGGCTGGCCCGCGCCGGCCACGATCTCCGCCTCGCGCTGGTGGTACTTCGCGTTCAGCACGTTGTGCTTGATCCCCGCGCGCTGGAACATGCGCGCGAGCGTCTCCGACACATCGACGTTCACCGTGCCGACGAGCACGGGATAGCCGAGGTCGTGGAGGCGCTGCGTCTCCTCGAGGATCGCGTTGTACTTCTCACGGCGCGTACGGTAGATCCAGTCCTGCCGGTCATCGCGGATGATCGGTTTGTTCGTCGGAATGACCGCGACCTCGAGCTTGTAGATGTCGTGGAATTCCGTCTCTTCCGTCTCGGCGGTTCCGGTCATCCCCGAGAGCTTCTCGTACATGCGGAAGTAGTTCTGGATGGTGATCGTCGCCATCGTCTGCGTCTCACCCTTCACCTGCACGCCTTCCTTCGCCTCGACGGCCTGGTGCAGCCCCTCGGACCAGCGGCGCCCCGGCATCGTGCGACCCGTGAACTCGTCGACGATCAGCACCTGCCCCTCCTGCACGACGTAGTTCACATCCTTCTCGTACAGTGCGTGCGCGCGCAGGAGCTGGTGGACGATGTTCAGTCGCTCGCTACGCTCGGCGTACGCGAGCTCGATCGCCGATCGCGCATCGAGCTTCTCCTGCGCCCCGAGCGTGGCATCGTGGTCGATACGGTGCACCGCTTCCGAGATGTCCGGCAGGAGGAACGCATCCGGATCGTCCGGCGACATCGCATCGGCGCCGCGATCGGTGAGGTGCACGGTGTGGCCGCGCTCATCGAGCACGAAGAGCAGCCGCTCCTCGATGTCGCCGAACCGCTGCTTCGCCACCGGCTGCTTGCGATCCGCAATGTGATCGAGCTCCATCCGCTGAACGAGCTGCTTGACGCCGGACTCCTGCAGCGCCTTGAGCAGCCGCTTGTTCTTCGGCGCGCCGAGCTGCGCCTGATAGAAGCGCAGCGCGGCATTGTCGGTGTCGCCGCTCGTCATGGCCGCTTCGCCTTCTGCCACGAGGCGGTTTGCGTCGTCCGACTGCAGACGCGCCACCCGTGCGACGGTCGAGTTGAACTCACGATACTGCATGTCGCTTTCGTCGCCGACGGGGCCGGAGATGATGAGCGGCGTGCGCGCCTCGTCGATGAGAACGGAGTCGACCTCGTCGACGATCGCGTACCAGTGCGGCCGCTGCACGCGCTGGTCGAGCGAAACGACCATGTTGTCGCGGAGATAGTCGAAGCCGAACTCGTTGTTCGTGCCGTACGTGATGTCGCGGAGATACGCCTCGCGGCGATCGGGGGTGTTCGGCTCGGTGTCGTCGATGCAGCCGACGGTGAGACCGAGATAGGCGTAGAGATGTCCCATCCACTGCGAGTCGCGGCGGGCAAGATAGTTGTTCACCGTGACGAGATGCGCGCCGCGCCCCGCGAGCGCGTTCAGATACAGCGGCAGCGTGGCGACGAGCGTCTTCCCTTCTCCCGTGGCCATTTCGGCGATCTTGCCGAAGTGCAGCTGGATGCCGCCGATGAGCTGCACGTCGTAGTGCACCATGTTCCACGGCGTCTCGTGGCCGGCCACCATCGCGGCGGTGCCCAGCAGGCGACGCGCACCTTCTCGCGCCGTGGCGAAGGCTTCCGGCAGGATGTCGTCGAGTGACTCCGCGATCGCGTCGCGCAGCTCACCCTCGAGGCCGCCCTTGCCATCCGGGCCGTTGATCTCGCGATCGATACGCTCGCGCTCCTCGGCATCGGGCGCAGAGTGCTTCTGCTCGCGCAGCGCGACGATCTTCTCCTCCAGCGGACGCGCGCTCTCGGCGATCTTTCCGCGTAGCTTGGCAGTCTGGGCGCGGAGCTCCTCCTCCGATACGCCATGCAGCCGCTCGTACTCGGCGTTGATCGCATCGACGATCGGCTGCACGCGTTTCATCTCGCGCAGGTGTCTCGTGCCGAAGATTGTTGTCGCGAGTTTCTTGAGCATTCGTCGCCTCTATCGGTACAAGCCGGCCGCGTCGATGAACGCAGCGACGGCATCTGATACGAACCCATGAATCGAGCGGCCGGCCCGGACCCGGTCCCGAATTTCAGTTGACGACAGATCGAGCCGTCGCGTGGCCAGCCGGAGCATCGGCAGGCTGGACTCCAGTGCGCTCGACGTCGCTCCCGTCTCGCGCACCAGCACGACGATCGTCGCCAGCTCGGCGATTCGCGCCGAATCCCGCCAGCTCGCGACCTGCGTCGCGAGGTCCTCGCCGATCAACATGAACAGCGACACTCCCGGCATTTTCGCAGAAAGCGCCGCGAGCGTATCTACCGTGAAAGATAACCCGTCCCGGTCGAGTTCGAGGCGGCTCACCTCGAAGCGCGGATCGCTGCCGATGGTGAGCTCGAGCATGCGCAGCCGCTGTTCGGCCGTGCCCTTTACCGAACGCGCCTTGTATGGGGGCACGGCCGCGGGAACGAAGAGCAGCTTGTCGAGCGCGAGCGCCTCGACGGCATCGCTCGCTGCGAGCAAGTGGCCAACGTGCGGAGGATCGAACGTCCCGCCGAGGACGCCGAGTCGCACCGCCTATCCTAGTTGCGGGGAGAAGTCTTGCTCGGCGGCGTCGGCACCGGAGCGGGCACCTGCGTCCGCGAGGGAGTGCCGGACGTCTGATCGATCGGCGCTGGCGGATTCGGCAGCGGTGCGGCGGGCGCGGGCGCCTTCCGCGGACCGGCGGTGGTGTCGGCGAGAGTCGGCTTCACACCGCGGCACACCTTGATCACGTCCTTATCCGACGGGTGCGCCTTCTCGAGCTGACCACAGGTCTCCGACGCGTCTTCCTTGTACTTGATCGCCCGATACGACTGCACGAGGCGGATCTGCGACTTCCGCGCGGCATCGGTTTTGGGATACTGCTTGACGACATCGCGGAAATAGATGATGCCGGAGTCGTACGCCTTGCGCTTGTAGTACGTCACGCCGTTGTTGTAACCCTTGGTCGCGAACCATTCGTCGAGGCGCTCGATCTGCTTTACCGCCGAGTCACGCAGCGGCGAATCAGGATAAGCGGCGAGAAAGCTCTGGAAGGTGCTGCGCGACGTCTCGCCATACTCGGGATCGAGCCCGGGCCGGCGCCACAGCTTCGAATACGCGATACCCGTTTTGTACGTGGCGCGATCGGCGAGGGTGTCTTCCGGAAAGTTCTCGGCAACACGCGAGTAGGATTGCGCGGCGAGGATGTACTCCTTGCTTCCCATGTGCGCGTCACCGAGATAGAAGTACGACTCGGGAAGGAGCGGATCGCGGGCGGGAAGATCGGTGGTGAGCTTCTCGAAGCCGGCCACCGCGTGTCCCCACTTGTGCTTGTGCAACTCGGCCAGCGACGCGTCGTAGAGCGCCTGGTGCGAGGGATATTTGAGGGGCTGAAAGCCACCCTTATGATGACAACCGGCGACCAGAGCTAAGGCCGCGACGGCACCGACACGCGATCGCCTGAGAAAAGACATGTGCGAAATGTTACCCGGAAAAGGGCGGCGGGTTCAGCCGCGTGCGGCCGAAGTGGCTGACGCAGCACCGATGCCGCTCTCGCGGAACCACGCCACGAACCGTGGAATGCCATCGCTCACCTGCACCGACGGAGCGTAGCCGAGAAATGTGCGCGCCTTGGAGATGTCCGCGAGCGTGCGCCGAACATCGCCCGGCTGCGCCGGGAGCCGTTCGAGTTTCGCGGTCATTCCCAGCGCCTGCTCGATCAGCTTCACGAGACTCGAGAGTGTCGTCACGGCTGATTCGCCGAGGTTGTAGATCTCGTGTCCCGGCTTCGCCGTACGGCTCCGATCGATGGCGCCGAGCACACCTTGCACGGTGTCCGTGATGTAGGTGTAGTCGCGCTCCGCCGTGCCGTCGCCGAAGAACGGAATCGACTCGCCGGCGGAGATCTTTCGCGTGAACGAGTGGATCGCGAGATCGGGGCGCTGTCGCGGCCCGTACACGGTGAAGAAGCGCAGCGAGATGATGCGCATCCAGTCGCAAAGGCCGGCGTACGTCTCGCACATCAGCTCCGCCGCGCGCTTCGTGGCGGCATAGGGGCTGATGGGGGTGATCGCGGGCTCGTCTTCGCGGAAGGGCGGCGTCGCGTCGTCGCCATACACGCTGGAACTCGATGCGACGATGATGCGCGAGATCTTCGCGGCGCGAGCGGCGTCGAGCAACACGGTGGTGCCGAGCACGTTCACTGCGGCGTAGAGCGCCGGATCGGCGATCGAGGGGCGCACACCCGCGCGCGCGGCGAGATGGACGATCGCATCCGGATGGAAGGCGTCGACGACGCGGCGCATCGACGCCGCGTCGCGCACATCCGCCTCGACGAGCTCGAAGGAGGGGTGCAGCATCGCGCCGGAGATGTTCGCGCGCTTGAGATCGGGATCGTAGAAGGAATCGAAGTTGTCGATGCCGACGACGATGTCGCCGCGCGCGAGCAGCGCATCGACCACATGGGAGCCGATGAAGCCGGCCGCACCGGTGACGATGATCTTCTCAGCCACGCGGCTTCATCCGCTCGGCCGGGAGGCTCGCGAAGTAGTCGATCGTCTTCTGGAGCCCCTCGCGAATCCCGACCTTCGCCTCCCAGCCAAGCATCGTGCGCGCACGTGTGATGTCCGGTTTGCGGATCTTCGGATCATCCTCGGGGAGTGGGCGCTCGACGAGCGGCGCGGTGGTGTTCGTCAGCTCGCGCACCATCTCGGCCAACTGCCGCACCGTATACTCATCCGGGTTCCCGATGTTGCACGGATCGGAATCGCCCTTCATGAAGAGCTGATAGATCCCCTCGACCTCGTCCGACGCATAGCAGAAGCTGCGCGTCTGGGAGCCGTCGCCGTAGATCGTGATCGGCTCGTTGCGCAAGGCCTGTACGATGAAATTCGACACGACGCGACCGTCGCGCGGACGCATCCGCGGGCCGTACGTGTTGAAGATGCGTACGATGCGCGTATCGAGCCCGTGGAAGCGGTGATACGCCATCGTCAACGCCTCGGCGAAGCGCTTCGCTTCGTCGTACACGCCGCGAGGGCCGACCGGATTCACATTGCCCCAGTACGTCTCGGGCTGCGGATGCACGAGCGGATCGCCATACACCTCGCTCGTCGAGGCGAGGAAGAAACGCGCGCCCTTCTCCTTTGCGAGGCCCAGGGCGTTGTGCGTGCCGAGCGCGCCGACCTTGAGCGTCGGGATCGGAAGCTCGAGATAGTCGATCGGGCTGGCGGGGCTCGCGAAGTGGAGCACGCCGTCGAGCTTCCCCTTCACGTACGTGTACGTCGAGATGTTGTGCTGGACGAACTCGTACTTCTGATTGCTCGCGAGGTGCGCGATGTTGTCGGGATGCCCGGTGATGAAGTTGTCGAGCCCGACGACCTCGTGGCCATCCGCGAGAAAGCGGTCTGTGAGATGCGAGCC
>JALYSW010000090.1 GCA_030854615.1 Gemmatimonadota bacterium | reverse complement strand
AAGAGGCTGAGCGCGCCCGCGCTGCGGTCGACGAGCTTGAAGTAGCGGCGGTCCATCGGCTCGAAGAGCCCCGAGCGCCAGAACTGCGTGAGCATCGGCTCGTACTGGCGCAGCACGGCGAGATTCGGGATGATCGACTTGAGCGAGACGATGTGCTCCTGCTCCTCCGTCGTCTCGAAGATCGCGCCCTTGAGCGCCTGCTCGAGATAGGCCACGAGATAGCGCGTGTAGCCGCCGAAGATCTCGTCGCCGCCCTGTCCGCCGAGCACCACCTTCACGTGCTGCGATGCGCAGCGCGAGACCATGTACTGCGGGAAGAGTCCCGGGCCGGCCACGGGCTCGTCCATGTGATACACGAGCTTCTGTAGCACGTCCGCGAAGTCGTTCGCCGACGGAATGATCTCGAACATCTCGGCGTTCACGGACTCGGCGACCGCGCGCGCATACGGGCGCTCGTCGAACTGCGGCCCCTCGTCGAAGGCACCGGTGAACGTCTTGAAGCGTCCGCCCTCGTATGCGCGCGCGGCGAAGCCCGTCACGATGCTCGAGTCGAGACCGCCGGAGAGATAGGCGCCGACGGGGACGTCGCTGCGCATCTGGATGCGGATCGAGTCCTCGATGAGGCGCCGCGCCTCGACGAGGAAGTACTCCTCGGTGTGATACGGATCGATGTGGAACTTCGGCTCCCAGTAGCGCACGCGGCGCACGTCGCGCGACTGCAGATCGATCACGTGGTAGTAGCCCGGCAGCACCTTGCCGATATTCGCGAACAGCGTGTCCTCACCGATCACGAACTGGAAGGTGAGGTAGTCGTTGAGCGACGTGCGATTCACCGCGGCATTCACGCCGCCGTGCGCGAGGATCGCCTTGATCTCGGAGCCGAAGAGCATCTTCCGCTCATCGGTATAGAAGTAGAGCGGCTTGATCCCGAAGTGATCGCGCGCGGCGAGGACGATCCCCTTCGAGCGGTCGTGCAGCAGGAAGGCGAACATCCCGTTGAGCTGCGCGACGCATGCCTCGCCGTACTGGTGGTACATGCGCAGGATCACTTCCGTGTCGGACGTCGTGCGGAAGGTGTGGCCGAGCTTGATCAGCTGCTCGCGCAACTCGACGTAGTTGTAGATCTCGCCGTTGAAGACGATGGTGAGGTCTTCCGCCGTCATCGGCTGGTCGCCCGAGACGAGATCGATGATCGAGAGGCGCTTGTGGTAGAAGCCGACCTGGCCGCAGATGTACACGCCTTCGCCGTCAGGCCCGCGATGCGCGATCGCGTGCGCCATCCGCGCCAGCACGGGCAGCTCGACCGCCGTGCCATCGAAATGCACGACACCCACTATCCCGCACATGTCGCGCTACCTCGCCGCCGAGGGGGCTGCTGCGGCGGGCGCGGCGTCGGGAACGCGGCGCGCCAGACGCGCGCGGGCGCGGATGGCGCTCGCATGCGCCGACATCGTCACCGGCGTGTGATGCTCGGCGAGAATCCCGAGCGCCTTCTTGAACAGCTCGCGCTTCTTGTTCGACGGCAGGTCCATGCCGGGGAAGAAGGCGAGCGCCTTCACCTCATCGCCACCCATGAGATCGAGCGGGTGCAGCAGGAAGCTCGGCTCGACGCCGGACGTTCGGCAGATGGTGAGCGCGGTGCGCAGATACGTGAAGGCGAGCGCTTCGGACTTGCGCGCGAGAAAGAGCAGGTAGCTGAAGTGAAAGGGCGCCTTGATCCCGGGGATCGTGGTGACCGGGATCTCGAGCAGCGACTGCCCGTTGCGCAGCGCCCACTCGTACGCGCCAGCGGGACGCAGCCCATCGCGGAAGGTGCCGAAGAGCGTCTTGCGCTCCGGCGTCTTCGACATGCCTTTCCCCGCGGTCGCGAAGTAGTACGCGCGCGCGAGGGGGCCGAGGTACGTGGGGAGCGTCGAGGCATCGTAGAGATAGTTGCGCGCCGCGAGCACCTCGAGGAGCGTCTCGCTCCAGCTGTAGCCCGGGCCGCGGAAGCCCCTGGGCCGCTGCCCGGTGACGGCCGCGATCGCGTTCTCCGCCTTGATGATCTCCTCGGTGAGCTGCTCGCGCGAATAGAGATGCAGCCACGACTCGTGCTCGAACGAGTGGTTCCCCACCTCGTGTCCGCGCGTGATGATCGACTGCATCGCCTCCGCGTTGCTCTCGACCGTCGCGTCGAAGCCGACGACGAAGAAGGTGATGCGCATGCCGAGCTCCTCGAGGGTGTCGAGGGCCATCGGCAGGAAGGTGGGCAGATACGATGGGCGCTCGACCCACTTCTGATCGCCGCGGATCTTCATGTACGACCAGAGATCGTCGACGTCGAGCGAGATGCTGCAGAGGGGGCGCTCAGACATGGACGGGCGCCGACTCGCGGCTCTCGAGGAAGGGTGCGAGCGCGGCGGCCTGCCGATTCGCCAGTCCAACGGTCTCGTTGAGATTGAGCGTGCCGCTCTCGATCTGCGC
>JALYSW010000224.1 GCA_030854615.1 Gemmatimonadota bacterium | reverse complement strand
GTGTACGCGTCGCCTTCTTCGCGCAATCGAGGATGTGCCGGCACAGCCGCTCATCCCCTGCATCGTGTCCGTGTGCCTCGAGCCACGAGCGCACGTTCGAGATCCCCGAGACGTGCCCGACGTCGATTCGCTGCGCGAGTCCGAAATCGCCGGCCGGCACCCCCGAGTAGATGCGGTCGGCGAGCCACGCATCGCCCTTCTTCTGCGCCTTCGCAATTGCCGCCGCGTGCACCCCCGTCGCGGTGCGAAAGGCATCTTCGCCCACCACCGGATAGCTCGGCGGGATCGCGACGCCGAGCGCGCGCGAGGCGAGCGCGGTGTATTCCGGCAGCCTACGCAGATCGTGTTGATGCGCGCCGAGCAATCGGAGATTGATCAGCAGCAGATCCATCTCCGCGTTCCCCACGCGCTCGCCGATGCCGAGCGCGGTTCCGTGCACGCGATCGACACCCGCCTCGATCGCGGCGAAGCAGTTCGCGAGCCCGTTCCCGCGGTCGCGGTGCCCGTGCCAGTCGATCTTCACCGCGACCCCGCTGGGCGCGATGATCTCATCGCGCACGAAGCGCACGAGCGCGCGCACGCCGTCGGGCGTTGCGTGGCCAACGGTGTCCGCAAGGCAGACGCGCCGCGCACCGCACGCGATTGCAGCGCCGTAGAGCGCGCGCAGCGTCTCGGGATTCGCGCGCGTCGTGTCCTCCGTGACGAACATCAGCGAGAGTCCCTCGCTCATCGCGAACTTCACCGCGTCCTCGCTCACCTGCACCATCTTCGCGAGCGTCCAGTCCTCGGCGTACTGCCGGATCGGGGACGAGCCGATGAACGTCGCCGCCTCGATCGCGAGCCCGCTCTCCTGCGCGATGCGCGCGATCGGCTCGATGTCCGTCGCGAGGGTGCGCGCGGCGCAGTTGGCCGAGATCGGAAGCTTCGCGCGGACGACCTCCTTCGCGAGCTCGAGCGTGTCGGCGCGGGTACGCGGACCGGCACCCGGCAGCCCGATATTCGCCGCCGCGATTCCGAGATCCGCCATCAGGTGCAAGAGCGCCTTCTTGTCCTCGATCGACGGGTCGAGTACCGAGGGCGACTGCAGTCCGTCGCGCAGCGTTTCGTCGTTGAGCTCCACGCGACTGTGCGCCCAGTCGAAGCCCGGGGCGCGCGTATTCCAATCGTAGATGAGCTCGTGTTCCTGCATGTCTTTCCACGGTGAACAGGGACGTCCGGTGATCCCGATTTCAGACAACCAGCATTGCAAAGTGACGGCATCGACGCCTGGCTGACAATGGCCGCTGGCAGAGCGCGCTACTTGCGCGGCGTTGCAACTCCGCGCAATTCAATGGCATGGATGTCTCCGCGAGACTTCGCACGCTCTGGAACGCGCCCGCGCTCGCCGGCGCGCGCGCCGCAATCGAGCAGCGGGACTCCGCGACGATCGTGACGCAGATCGCGCTGTCCCAGATCGCGGCGCCCACGGGTGAGGAGAGCGAACGCGGAGAATGGGTCGCGGCGCGCTTCGGTGCGCTGGGTCTCGCGGATGTTCGCACCGACGCGGCAGGGAACGTGCTCGGCACGCGCGCGGGAAGCGAGGCTGTAGCGCCGGTCGTCATCTGCGCGCATCTCGACACCGTCTTTCCGCGCGCGACGCCATTGCGCGTACAACATGATGGCGCGCGCCTCGTCGGCCCGGGAATCGGGGACAACGGCCGTGGGCTCGCCGCGATGCTCACTCTCGCCGGCGCGATCGATGGCACGGCGCTGCGAACTCGCGCGCCCGTCGTCTTCGTCGCCACCACTGGTGAGGAGGGATCCGGCGACCTGCGCGGCGCGAAGGAGCTCTTTGCGACCTCGATGAGTCATGCCGCAGCGGCGATCGCGCTCGACGGCGCCGGCGATGAGCGCATCGTGCATCGGGCGCTCGGCTCGCGGCGCTTCCGGATTCACTTCCGCGGAGCGGGTGGCCACAGCTGGACGGCGTTCGGCGTCCCGAATGCCGTGCATGCGGCAGCGCTCACCGGCGCGATGCTGGCGCGTATCTCGCTGCCCACGGTCCCGCGCACGACGCTCTCGGTGGGCCGCATCGGCGGCGGGATCTCGGTCAACGCCATTCCTGACGACGCGTGGCTCGAGATCGATCTGCGGTCGACATCCCAGAGTGCGCTCCGGACCTTCGAGTCCGAGATCCGCGCGGCGGCGACGTCGGCGCTACACGAGGAGAATCTGCGCGGCAACCGCGGCGCGCCGCCGCTGACGCTCGAGATCACGGTGATCGGCGACAGGCCGAGCGGGGAGACGGATCACACACAGCCGCTGGTCACGGCGGCGATCGAGGCGACGCGATTGATTGGCCGCGACGCCGATCTCGCGACCGCATCGACGGACGCGAACGTGCCGATCAGCCTCGGCGTCCCCGCGATCGCGATCGGTGCGGGCGGCCGCGGCGGCGAGGCGCACACGGTGGCCGAGTGGTTCGAGAACAGCGCGGGGCATCTGGGCGTGGTCCGCGCGCTGGCGATCGTCGTCGCGACGGCGGGGCTGACGGTTTAAAAACACAAGCAGTCAACAGCTGGTGAAACGATTGAACGGATCGGTTTCCCATCGCAGTTGCTCTTGTTCAGGAGCTGCCACTTACCCCTCGCCGGCGTGAACCTCCGACTGGTCGCCTATGGTCACCTGGCCGCGCACACCTTCGAGCACGACCTCGTCGCCCACGAGTGATCCGGTGAGCGCGCAGTCCGAGATTCGCGACTTGTTGCCGATGATCGTATCCCTCAGCATCGACCGCTCGATCACCGCGCCGCCGAGAATCGAGACGTTGGGCCCGACCGTCGCATCGGTGAGCGTCACTCCCTCCTCGATGTAGACCGGATCGATGATCTTCGATCCCGCCGGGATCTTCGCCGGCTTCCGCGCGCGGCCGCGCTCCAGCATCGCGCGATTCGTGTCGAGCAGCGTGTCGAGCTTCCCCGCGTCGTACCACCCCTCGACATCGACGACCTTGATGCGCGCGCCGTGGTCGATCATGTACTGGAAGGCGTCGGTGAGATAGTACTCGCCCTTGTTCGAAGGCTGCTGCATGACGTGCGCAATCCCCTCGTACAACAGCTTCCAGTTCCTGATGTAGTAGAGCCCGATGTTCGCGCGCTTCGAGATCGGCGTGCTCGGCTTCTCGACGATCTTCGTCATGAACCCCTCCGGATTCGTGACGACCACGCCGAAGCGCTGGTAGTCCTCGACCTCCTTCACCCAGATGATCCCGTCCGCATCCGTGTTCTGCACGAGCGAGAGATCGGCGTCGAAGATCGTGTCGACGAAGATGATGAGCACCGGCTGATCGACATACGGCCGCGCGAGATCGACTGCCGTCGCCGTGCCGTTCTGCACCGTCTGCTCGACGAAGACCGCGGGAAAGTCGTATTCCTTGCGCGCATACGCCTCGACCTTCTCCTTGAGATGACCGGTGATGTAGATGAGCTGCTCGATCCCGCCGAGCTTCTTCAGGTCGTCGAGGAGGTACGAGATCACCGGCTTGCCGGCGACCTTGAGCATAGGCTTCGGCGTGAGATTCGTGTGCGGACGGAGGCGCGTTCCCTTCCCCGCGAGCGGAATGATCACCTTCATGGCGCGTTCGTCCCTTCGCGGCCGTAGCGATCCGTCAGTCGCACGACGTCGTCGAGCTCGGGGGTCGATGCCTCGAGGACATCGCAGTCGGTGACCGCTTCCATGTAGTGGATGGTGTGAGGGGTGATTCGAAATGCATCGCCGACCGTGAGGTGCATGTCCGTCATCGTCTCTCCGGTTTTCACCCAGTACTTCAGCTCGCCCGTGAGCAGGTAGACCGTCTCGTCTTTCTTCTCGTGATACTGGACGGACAGCGCGTGGCCGGCACGAATGTGCAGGATCTTGCCTACGTAGCGGTCGGTGCGCGCCCAGATGATCTCATGTCCCCATGGCTTGGGTACGCGAGTCACATCGGTGGGGCCCGACTTGGGCGGCGTTGTCATCGCGATCGAATCCGGGTGTCGAGTGGTCGGCGGCTATCTGGTAGAGCGTAAGACACGCTCACCACAGGTCAGCGAACGAAAAAGTCCAGCGAAGCTTCACGCGATCGTCGCCCTTGTGACCGCCAGGCGCAAAGTCGGGGTCACGAACGTAGAGCGGCACATCGAACCGAATGGTGACGGGACGGTCCCAAAGCCGATCGCGCGCGAGCAGACCGACTCCCGCATCCGCAAAGGTACGATTGCTCCCGCTAAAATCGCCGGGAAATTTCCCCCATGCGGCATCTCCGAACGCGAAGAGCTGCACCGACGGCACCATCGATTTTGGCCTCGCACGGATGACGCTGGCCGCGAGCTCGCCGTTCAGTGCCGCCACCCTTTGGACGAGCAGGAGCGGCGAGTAGCCACGAAGTCCGGCGCCGCCCGGCGTCACGAAGTGCACATCAGAGCGAGCGAAGAGGGCGTTCTGCCCCCGCAGGAAGTCGTTCGTATACGTATCGGTCACATCGAGCGAAGCGAGCCCGATCGACCGCTGGAGCGGCGCATCCTTCGTCGCGCCCGCGAACAATCGGAGCTTGTGCGTCCATCGATCACCGCCGCCGAAGCTCCCGGTCTGCACGACCTCGCCCTCCACACGCTCGAAGGCGCGCGTCGTCCCCGCACCGACGTCGCGATCGAGCCCCGCAAACGCCTTTATTCGCGCGCTCACCATTGTTGGCAGCCGAGACTTCCAGGTGAACTCTGCGTTGGCATCGTACACGTTCTTTGGCTGCCATCGCTCGTAGTCCAGCCACCGTATGTCGTACGGCAGCGTCGCATCGAAACCGACTTTGAGATGCTGCTGCGGCCCGTTCGCATACAAAAACGGGCTCAGATTCCAATCCTTCGTGAGCTCGACCTTCGTGATCCCATCGAGCGCCCACACTCCAGCACTTACACCAACCAGCGGCCGCTCGAAGAACGGCAGCTGCGGATTCGAGAACGCCAGCCACCCCATCACATGTTCGGCGCGGTTCGCCCCCGCCGGCACCTGCGACGACAGCGCGATCCCAAGCTCACGCCTGTCCCACGCGACGTCGCCCACCGCTGCATAGTTCGAGCGGAAGCGCACCGCACCCGTGAAGCCGCCGGGCCCCGTGTACCAGGCCTTCGGTCCGATCGCCACGAGTTGCCTGTCGCGATCCGTCTGCGAGAGAAATGGCCAGTCGGGCACATACATCGTCGCACGCCCGTCCAGCTGCGCGAGTCCGCCAGAGACGTTGTTGCGGCGATCCCAGTCCTCGGTGGAGCGCAGCGGGTCGACGCGCACATCCGTCGGCTTCGCGACCGTGCGAAGCTCCACCCACTGGTCATCGCGCATCGGGTCCGCACGAACGATCGTCCAGCCGCTATCCGTCTTCGCGCCAACGGGCATCGCGTGTCTGTACTCGCCCCGCCTGATGACTCGCGCGCGCGTGAGCCAGCCGTCGCCATCGCGCTTCGTCTCGACATCGGCGAGCGAGTAATCCACGAGCCCCGTCCGATGCACCCACTGCGCGAAGAACCATCCCAGATCGCGCCCGGACACGCGCTCGGCGCTCGCCCGCATCGCGAGCTCATCGACGTGCTTGAACTTCCACCGCGCGTAGTAGTCGTGGAGAAAGGCGGTGAACACGCTGTCGCCGAGCATGTCGCGCAGCATCCCGTACATCATGTCGGGACGCGAATACACCGCCGCCTGATAGAGGCTGAACTCGTTGAACGTGCGCGATGGTGGTTCAGGCGCCTCCGCGCGGCCGAGCAGATCCATGTCGATGAGCGACATGTTGCCGCGATCGGCAGGCGACATCACATGCGCGTGCTCGCGATAGCCACTCACCGGCGGCGCGCCCTGCTGCGGTGCACCCTCGGCGATGTCCTGCGGCGTCGCGCGGATGCGCCACTCGCTCTGATACGACGTAAGTCCCTCGTCCATCCACCCTTCGCGCCACTCGTTGTTCGCGAGCATCCCGTAGCTGTAGATGTGTCCCACCTCGTGCGATACCGTCCCTTCGCTCACGCTGCTTCCGTACATCGCCATCATCGGAAATTCGGTGGCGCCGGGATCGAGACGAATCAGCCCCGTGAGCTGCGGATATCCGTATGGGCCGTAGATCTTCTCGAGAAACTCGAGCGCGTGCACGTTCCACGACACGAACACGCCGTGGCCGAGTCGCGCGAGCTGTGCGGATGGAATCAGCACGTGAATTGGGATCGTGCCGCGGTACAGTCCGCCCTCGTAGCGAAAGTCCGGATCGACCGCCCAACCGAAGTGGTGCACGTCGCGCGCGTAGAAGCGCACGGCCTTCATACCGCTCGGCACCGCCGGCAACATCGTATCGACGGAGCCGTACACGTCGCGCGCGTAGCGCACCTCGCCCCATGACTTCGCCTGCTCCCATCCCGGGTCACCCGCCACCGGCACTCCCGTCGCCCCCACGACCTGGTCCTTCGCGAGAATCATCGTGACGTCGAACGTTCCGAACTCGCCATACATCTCGCCGTTCGGAATGAAGGGCTGCGCCTCCCAGCCGCCGCGATCGTACACGGCGACCTTCGGATACCACTGCGAGAAGTCGTACTTCCGTCCCTTCCGACCCTGCCGCCGATAGACGGTGGCCGAGGGCCGCGCGTCCCACGCGAAGTTCACGATGGCGGAGTCGCCGGGCGCGAGTGGCTTCGGCAACACGAAGCGCGCGACCGTGCTGTCAGGCGCGAACGGATATTCGACGGCCACCTGCGCACCGTTCACGGTGGGTGCGCTCGTGAACCGCTCGTAGCCGTAATCGGGATCCCTCAGCTTCTGAAAGCGCACGCGCCCTTCCCGCTCGTCCGCCGCGCTCCATCGCGACCCCGGACGAAAGGCGTTGAGGAGCTGCTGCACGCGCATCTCGCGCAGCGTGTCAGGCGAGTGATTGACGTACGTGAGCGTCGCCTTCCCGTGCAGCAGCTGCGCGGCCTCGTCGAGCTGCGCGGTGATCGTGTAGTCGGCGCGCTGCTGCCAGTAGCCCACGGTGTCTCCGCCCGGCGCCGAGACGGTCTGCGTCACGCCTTGCTGCAGCGCGAGTATCAGAGGAATGGCAGCGATCATATCAGTGGATGAAAACACGAGCGCGGCTCCCGTGAAAGGGCGCCGCGCTCAAAATTTTCGACAGCTGCGAGCGGAGGGCTCAGTTCGCCCGGCCCAGCATCTGACCGCGGAGGTTCTCGAGCCGCCGCACGAGCGATCCGTCCATCACGGTGTCGCCGACGCGCGCGATGACGCCGCCGAGGATCTCCGGCTTCACCATGAAGTGCGTGAC
>JALYSW010000192.1 GCA_030854615.1 Gemmatimonadota bacterium | reverse complement strand
CCACCGGCGCTCGCACCTGGCCCCGGCTCGTGCTCGCGCTTACCGCGCGCTCGCTGCGCTCTCCGTCCCTCGGAGTCGCGCTGCTCCGCGTGGCGTGGCGCTTCCGGAAGCGCGGCTGGTACGGCATCCCGCCCTTCCTCCCGCTCCCGCCGCGCGACTATGTGCGCTGGCGAATGTACACCGCGTACGGCGACTACGATGCCGTCGCGCCCGCGGACGATGTCGAGCGCTACGCGCGATGGTCGGTGCGCTCGCAGTGACCGTTCCGGCCCTCCGCTCGCTCGAGGAAGGGATACGCGCGCAAGGCTTCGGACTCGGCTTCGATCTCGTTGGCATCACGACGCTCGGCATGGTGGCCACGGCGCCGCATTTCGACCGCTGGATCGAGCGCGGCTTCGCGGGGGAGATGCACTATCTCCCCAAGTGGGCGGACAAGCGCCACGACTCGCGCCTCCCGTATGAGGGCGTGCAAAGCGCAATCGTCGTCGCGCTCAACTACGGCGGCACTGAACCATCTGGCCCGATCGCGCGATACGCGCGCGGCGATGATTACCACGAGGTCCTCGACGCGAAGCTGCGCGACCTGCATGCCTGGATCGCCGCAGAGCTCGGCCGCGACGTGCGCGGGCGCGCCTACGTCGACACGGGCCCGCTCCTCGAACGCGACCTCGCGCAGCGCGCAGGGCTCGGCTGGTTCGGCAAGAACACGAATCTGCTCAACCCGCACCTCGGCTCCTTCTTTTTTCTCGGCGCGCTACTAATCGAGCTCGAGCTCGTACCGGATGCGCCGTTCGAGAGCGATCACTGCGGCACCTGCACGCGGTGCATCGACGCGTGTCCGACCCAGGCGATCGTCGAGCCGCGCGTGCTCGACGCGACGCGATGCATCTCGTACCTCACGATCGAGGCGAAGGGAGAGATCCCGCTCAATTTCAGGGAGCAGATCGGCGAGCTGATTTACGGATGCGACATTTGCCAGGACGTGTGTCCATTCAACATCAAGTTCTCGAAATCATTGAAGGAGTCCGCGTTCGCTGTACGCCTTGCGTTAGGAACCGGCGGCCGTGTCAAGGACGCGCGGACTCTTGCCCGCGAGCTGCTCGCCATGTCGCAGTCCGAGTTCAGCGCTGCGTTCAAGCGTTCACCGATGAAGCGGGCAAAGCGACGCGGGCTTGCGCGCAATGCCGCGGTTGCGTTAGGCAATGTCGGGACGGCGGATGATGTTCCGGCAGTCGAAGCCGCGCTCTCGCACGACGAGACGATCGTACGCGAGCATGCCGCCTGGGCGCTGGCGCAACTCCGGCGTCGCACGCCAGCTTAGCGCTCGTCGCGGTCCCTTCTCACCTCGTAGCGCTTCCCCTTGATTTTCGTGGCTTGGAGCGCCGCGATCACGTCGTCGGCGACTGCCTCCGGCACTTCAACCAGCGAATAGCGATCGCTGATCCGCACGGCGCCGATCGTCTTGGCGTCGACCCCCGCCTCGTTGGCGATCGCCCCCACCAGATCGCCCGGCCGGATCTTCGCCTTGCGTCCCGCCCCGATGTACAGCCGCGTGGTGGAGTATGACGCATTGGACGGTGAAGCAGGAAGCCGGGGCTCGGGACGATCCTTCCGGCTTCGAGTCGTCCGGCTCTCGCGGCCCGCGTCCCGACTTCCGCGTGTCTCCCGTGTCGCCGTCCTGGGGATCTCCGCCTCCTCCTCCAACACACCATCGCGCCCTCCACCTTGCTTGAGCGCGGCCGCAGCGATATCGAGCGGCTCGAATTCCGCCGTCAGCGACTCGGCCACGGCGCGATAGGCATCGAGATCGCCCGCCAGGATCGTGGCACGGAGCTCGGCCCGGCTTTGTTCGAGCCGGTGCGTGAGCAGATCCGCCACCGTAGGCACGGTGGCGATCTCGATGGGCTGCCTGGTCAACCGCTCGATGTTGCGGAGCAGCCCGCGCTCGCGCGGCTCGGCGAGCGTGATCGCCACGCCCTCCCGCCCCGCGCGTCCCGTGCGCCCAATGCGATGCACGTACGCCTCGGCCGCCGACGGCACACCATAGTTGATGACGTGCGACACGTGCGGTACGTCGAGCCCGCGCGCCGCCACATCGGTAGCAATGAGGAGGTCGGTGGTGTGGGCGCGGAAGCGCTTCATCACGCGGTCGCGCTGATCCTGCGACAGTCCGCCATGCAGTGCTTCGGCGCGCAGACCGCGGCCATTGAGCATCTCCGTCAACTCGTCCACCTCCGTGCGCGTGCGGCAGAACACGATCGTGGCGACGGGACTCTCGACATCGAGGATGCGCCCGAGCGTCGCCTTCTTGTTCGCGCGCGACACGAGGTACGCCACCTGCCGTACTTTCGGGGCATCGCCCGCTGCCACAACCTCGCGGTCGATGCGCACCTGCACCGGGTCGCGCAGGTGCGCCGCGGCGATCTCGGTGATGCGCGGGGGAAGCGTTGCCGAGAAGAGCACAGTCTGCCGCTCCACCGGCGTGGCGCCGATGATCGCCTCGAGATCTTCGGCGAAGCCCATGTCCAGCATCTCATCGGCCTCATCGAGCACCAACATGCGCACGCTGCCGAGCCGCAGCGTTTTGCGGCGGATGTGGTCGAGCGCGCGACCGGGTGTGGCCACCACCACGTCAACGCCACGCTTGAGCGCGCGGAGCTGCGTCTCCATCGGCGCACCGCCATAGATCGGTAGCACCTGGACGCCGAGCCCGCGTCCATAGCGGTGCACCGCCTCGGCTACCTGCATCGCCAGCTCGCGCGTGGGAACGAGGATGAGCGCCACCGTCCGTTCGCGCGCGGGCGCATCCGGGGTGAGGCGCTGCAGCAGCGGGAGCGCAAACGCCGCCGTCTTCCCGGTGCCCGTCGCCGCCTGGCCGAGGAGATCACGCCCCGCGAGGAGCGGCGGGATCGCCTCACGCTGCACGGGCGTCGGCTCCTCGTAGCCC
>JALYSW010000188.1 GCA_030854615.1 Gemmatimonadota bacterium | reverse complement strand
GGCTCGGGGTGGGCGCCTGCGCGCGCACCGGCGCGGTCGCTGCGAGAGCCGCGGCGCACGCGGCGAGCATCATCGTCGCGCGCACGCGCGCGTTGCGCGGAGTGCGGTCGGGACGCGGAGCCGGCTGCGATTGGTCCAATCGTAGTAAAGACATACCTGGCCTAAAGGTATAGCGGTCGCCGCCGGTCCGCGAATGTCAGAGCGATCGGGTCAAGGCGCCGCCCCGAAGACGACCCCGTGCCGCTCCCGACCGAGCGCGGCGACCACAGCGGCCAGAATGAAGACCGTGAACGCCGTGACGGCCATCGCTTTCGCGTACGACATGTGGCCGGCGAGGGTCGCCTCGATGTACACCACGGATCCCGCAATGAGCACCCCGCACTGGTAGGCGAAGCCGGGGAGAAAGCCGCGCACGGAGTCCGGAGCAAGCTCGGTGATGTGCACGGGGATCACACCCCACGCACCCTGTACCATGAACTGCATGAGAAATGCGCCCACGACCAGAAGTGCCACGCTCGGCGCGAACGCCCAGAGCGGGATCATGAGCACGGCGAGCAGGAGTGCGAGCACGATCGACCTGCGCCGCCCGATACGGTCGGAGAGGTATCCGAAGGCCACGCCTCCGATGATCGCGCCCACGGCGGCGAATGCATTGAGCGCCGACCGCTCGCGCGGCGACATTCCCCAGTCGCGCTGCAGGAAAGTCGGATACATGTCCTGCGTGCCATGCGACACGCAATTCATGAGCGCCATCAGCAGTGTCAGATAGAGAAAGAGGCGCCACTGCGACAGGATCGCGCGGAAGAGCGATTTGAAGTCGTGATGTCGCGTGCGCTTCCAGACCTCTGATTCCTTCACCTTCATTCGCACGAAGATCGCGAGCAGGGCAGGGAGCCCGCCGATGAAGAAGAGCGGGCGCCAGCCATAGTGCGGAAAGATGAGAAAGTAGGCCACGGACGCGAGGAGATTTCCCGTCGCGTAGCCCTCCTGCAACAGCCCCGAGAGCACACCGCGGTGCTTGACGGGGCTCTTCTCCATCACGAGCGATGCGCCCACTCCCCACTCGCCGCCCATCCCGATGCCGAAGAGTGCACGGAACCAGAAGAACATCGTGTACGACGTCGCCAATCCCGACGCGACCTCGAGCACCGAGTAGAACACGAGGTTGATCATGAGTGGGATCCGTCGGCCGAAGCGATCGGCGAGCATTCCGAAGATGAATGCGCCCACTGGCCGGAAGGCCAAAGTCACTGCAATGGTCTTTGCCATCTCCGCATCGGAGACGTGAAAATCCTTTCCAATCGCGGTCAGTGTGACGACAACGATGAAGAAATCGAATGCATCGAGCGTCCATCCGAGGAAGCCTGCGGTCACCGCAGCGCGATGATCGCTGCGCTCGACTTCTACCGGGACATAATTGCCTGGTGCGGATGAGGAAATCAAAATGTATTTTGGCGTTGCGTCTGAAAACGAGGGCGCGTCAAGCTAGTACGATCATCCTACTAACCCATAGTACGGCACGATCGCTAGGGGCCCGCGCCCAGCGACAAAGGCAAACCCGCCGAAAGACGGGGACGCAAAGCCAACGAGACTAAGGTGCGCAGCGCGCACTACGTCGGTCGGGTTGCCCGAAGAGCCTGTAAGGACTTTGGACCATGTCGATCTCTCGCATTGCGCTCACGCTCGTGAGCGGCGCCGCGCTGTTGGGATGCTCCGCCATGACGGATCCCGCGGCTTCCGTCAGCACTCCGCGATCACTCGCAAAATGGGTGATCGTCTCCCCCGCTGCTCCCACGATCGCCCCCGGGGCAACGCTTGCGCTCGACGTCGAGCTGCAGGATGCATCGGGCCGCGTAGTCACCGGACAGCCGGAAGCGTGGAGCAGCAGCGACTCGTCCATCGCTACCGTCTCGAGCAGCGGCGTCGTCACCGCGCATGCACTCGGCGAGGCGAAGATCTACATCGCGTCGGGGACGCAGAGCGCGTACGCGGATCTGACGGTGTCGAACGCCGCGCCCCCGCCGCGCTGGGTGTCGGTTTCTCCGGCGACGGCGCAGGTCTCCGTGCGATCGACGATGGCGCTCTTCGCATCGGTGACGGACGCGCAAGGTCATCTCGTGTCGAACGTGCCGGTCACGTGGACGAGCAGCAACAACGCGCTCGCGATGGTGGATGCGAGTGGTGCGATCACCGGCATCGCCCCCGGCTCGGTGAGCATCATCGCGCACGCGGGCGGCAATCAGGCGATTGCGCAGCTCCACGTCGTCGCCGCGGCCACCGTGACCACGCCTGCTCCCCCGCCACCAGCGCCGGTTCTGCCGCCGCCGGCGAGCGGCTCGCTCTACTCCGGATACAGCGCGACGTCGCCGCATTGGCCGCACATCCGTACGATGATGACGGACTTCTACTACGGATGGACGAGCGCCGAGCGTACGTGGGCCGGACAGCACTATGACTACGCGATGTCGGGGTCGGGAAACGCGTGGAGGGCGGTGAACACATCGGTCGGCCATCTGCCGTACTCGCTCGAGTGGACGACGATCATGCCTGGCTTCTCGAGCGATAACTTGCAGACGGCGTACTATCACGACATGGTCGCGTGGTACGCCACACATGGCTCGTACTCGCTGGAAAATGCGTTCCTGCACAAGGCCGGCGCGGCGCACGACTCCGCGGGACGTATCGTGATCACGATCTGGCAATCCAAGCGCTGGGTCATGAATCCGGGGGATATGGGCGCTCGCGCCTACCAGGTGGAGCGGTTCCAGCGCTTCACTTCCGCAGAAGAGGGCGCATTTGTCGACGAGTTCGCGAACCTCCTCGGACAAACTCCACCGTGCCTCGAGTTCCCGACGCCGACGGACATGCAGGCACCGGTGACGGCGACGCTCGCTGCGATCAAGGC
>JALYSW010000196.1 GCA_030854615.1 Gemmatimonadota bacterium | reverse complement strand
TGGTCTTCTCCCCGGAAACTGGTCCAGTGGGCCACACATTTTGAGCCTAATTTAGAGCTGGCCAAAAGCCTCGCGCGGCGAGGCGGAGGACAGCACAATGCGCACGAGCAAATACACGGCGGAGCAGATCGCGACGGCGCTCCGGCAAGCGGAAAGTGGAACGCCGGTGGTGGAGCTCTGCCGCAAGATGCAGGTCACGGAGACGACCTTCTATCGCTGGAAGAAGAAATTCGGCGGTATGGGCACGCCCGAGATCCGCGAGCTCCGGCAGCTGCGCGACGAGAATCGGAAGCTCAAGCAACTGGTCGCCGACTTGAGTCTTGATAAGACGATTCTGCAGGAGTCGCTCAAAAAAAAATGGTAAGCCCGGCGCTGCGACGGACATGGGTCGCGTGGGTGCGGGACGCGTATAACGTCTCCGAGCGCCGGGCGTGCGACACCGGAGCCCTGTGGCGATCGGCGGTGCGCTACGTGAGCACGCGCCCGACCGCGGAGCCCTTGCGGCAGCGATTGCGCGAGCTGGCGCAGGCGCGGGTGAGTTACGGCTACAAGCGGCTGCACGTGCTCCTACGGCGCGAAGGCTGGGCGGTGAATCACAAGCGGGTGCGGCGACTTTACCGCGAAGAAGGGCTCACGCAGAAACGCAGCGGCCCCCGACGCCGGAAGAGCGCGACCGTGCGGGTGCTGCGACCCCAGGCGAGTGCGGCCAACGAACGATGGGCCATGGACTTCATTCACGATCGACTCGCCTCGGGTGAGGCAATCCGTATCTTGAGCGTCGTCGATGTGTTCACGCGCGAGTGCGTGGCGCTCGTGCCGCAGATGCGCTTTCGCGGGGACGATGTGGCGCGGTGCCTCAGCGTCGCCGGCGCGACGCGCGGGTTGCCCGCGGTGATCCAGGCGGATAACGGCAGCGAATTCACCTCGAGGGCCGTCGATCACTGGGCGTACTGGAACGGCGTGCGCCTCGACTTCAGCCGCCCCGGCAAGCCGACGGACAATGCCCACATCGAGAGCTTTCACAACTCCGTCCGACGTGAGTGCCTGACGCAATGCTACTTTATCGATCTGGACGACGCGGAACGGGCACTGCACGAGTATCGAGCGGACTACAACAACGTGCGCCCGCACAGCAGTTTAGCGAACCAGTCTCCGGCTCACTTCCGAGCACGCGGAGACATCACCCCAGCTCTAAGTCAACTCCATAATGTGTGACGGAGTGGACCAGCCTTGGGGAGAAGACCAACTGTGAAGACTGTCAACTTATAAGTGGACCGCTAAACTGGGCTACCCGCCGCTCGAACCGCTCGGCTACCTTCCCCCAGCGGAATTTGAGGCGCAGTTTGATCGGCTCGGCATGGCACCAGCAGTCACTGGGGCACTCAACTAACTGAGTCTCCGATAAACCCGGGGCGATTCACTACACGACGAACGCGATCGAAAGTCTCCACACGCAAGTGCGCAAGATCATCAAGACACGCGGCCATTTCCCAACCGACGAGCCGGCGAGTAGGCTGCTCTATCTCGCGCTACGCAACATCCTGAGCAGGCGGAAGCGTGAGAACCACCGTGGAAAGCGGCGATGCCACATCTTTTTATCCTGTTCGGGAGTCGCTTCACGGATCACGCGTGAGCATAGCCCAATGCCTTCACACACAAACTTCCTGACACGACCCCGGACGCCGTCACATGGATCTAATCCAACGGGCGACATTATTAATCCCACTATTGCCCGCTCGTGCTCCCTTCCTGCTGAGTGAGAGAGTGCCCACCGAAGCCAACTAGCGGCGACCGCCTAAATCGTGAGCACAGGTGTGGTCCAATTGCTTTCGTGAACGCGCGATCCGAATGAAGGAGTGACTTCAAAATGGACTCTGGCCAGCGGCACAAGAAATAGAGGCGAACCACACATCTCATCATTCGTAGCGCTTTGCAGCACCATCGTTTTCTATTTTGAAACGCACTGAGGCAGAATATCCGGCCGTTTCAAGTTCAGCGATGTAACAGCCGATCTTCAAATGCCGCACAGAGGAGACAACAGTAAACCCAGGAAGCTCGTCACCGTAAACAATGCGTGTAGGCGCCGGTTGAAGACCCACGCCATCTGTTGCGCTGATAAACCAATACGGATTTCCCGGGGTCAATTTCCCGGTCGAGCAGTCAGACCCGACCACCTTGATTCCTCCGAATCGTGGAAGAGCGCGCGTATCGGATCGGTCGCGAACCAACCGAAAGCTCAAATGATCCGCCGTCGAACCGTCATCGATGCTTAGCCACGCGCTATGTGTACACGCTGCCAATGCTAAAGCAAAGATCCAAGTGGTTCGTCGCACAACGTGCCGAATGTCAGTCATCATTGATGGGGAAAAGTGTACGGGGATTTAGCGCAATAGACAGGATTTCCCGCTGAGCACTGCTCCACGATAGTTGCCTGCTGCTCCATACCGTAATTGCTCCAAGCGCGCTTCATTGGCAAAGGCACACTGTATTGATCTTCGTGCAGGACGTTGTCGAAAAATTGCGTCGCGAGTCCTTGCGCGGTGTACCGAATCCAGCCCCAACGTTGAAACTGGCCAACGTGAGTCACTTCATGCGCCAGCAGGTCTTTGTTCACATCTCCCGACTGTTCTACATTGCCACCTCGAACGTAAATATCGTTTCCAATGGTTATGGCAGAGCAACCGTTACAGGTCTTGAGCCACATCTCTCGGTCTGCGTTCTGAGACTTGTCATCGTTGCCGGTGTGTACCTGAACTTTATCGCAGTCAACGTGTCCACTGTCACACTCATCCCCTAGTTTTTGACGCTCTTCAGCAGTTAGTGGTCGCAGGCCAAAGGGATCACTAAAATTTACCGGGTCACCGTCAGCAAACCCGTACGTATTAAGCCCACCGGCAAGCCCAATCGGATCCCCCTGAGTAAATCGATTCGCCTTCGGGTCAAGATATCGGTTCCGCATATTGATGAGCCCAGACCCATCCGCATTCCCGTTCCCAAGCGCACCGTACCACGCGCCTGGTGCAGTCGGTGTAACTGCAGGTGGATCCTCATCATATCTCCACAATCCCGGTACCGACCACGCGATGCCTGTGCATTGCGCCGACCCGGTCACACAGGTAGCCCCGTCAATCGCGCCTTTGTAATCAACATGCACGATCATGTTGACTTGCGTGCCGAGCGTGCCGACCTTCCCCAATCCGATCCGCATCATACTGAGCGGCTGGTCGAGCTGAGTGCCGTAGGTGTAACCTACGCGCCCAAATTGCCCCAGGGTTGGATCACTACTAAAATCGTCTTCCCAATTACGCGCGGAATAATACGCGCTCATCGTGTCGGCATTAGTACGCATTTCGTACAACATCTGATTTCCATCCCATACCGTGCGCACGATCGAGCTCACGCAGCCTGAGCTTGGCATCCGCGTCCTGCACGTGGAGCCACGGAGCATGCGCCGCCAAATACGTCGGCCTAGCGCGTCGTACCGATACTCCTCTACTTGCTGATACGGCGCTGCGGTGCCTCCAACTGTGTCACGTTGTAATACAACGAGTTTTAGTTTGTTGTCCGCGTTGTACCAATAAGTCGTGTAATCCCGCTGATACACGGTAATCCCGCCCAAGCTCGGACTAGCCGCCGAGTTTTGACGAATCTTGCCGATCACATTTGGACCGCCGGATGTCCCGAGAGTCGTTATCTCCGACGTCGATGCATATGCCGACTCATCGTAGGTGGTATACGTAGAGTCTAGACTGCCGTTACCGAAGTGCTTGACCGCGGTGACTAATTCGTTGTTCAGGCCGTATGTGTTCGCCTGCTTGTAATTAATCGGAAGGCCACCAGTGCGGCTGGTCGAGTCGTAGGTACCAAAAGCGTCAGGGTAGTAGTGATTGCTAAACGCGTAGTTTCCATTCTGCCCGTTGTCGTAGATCAGCGCTCCCATGCCCGAGTACACTGGTGCGAACGAACGGTCGATTGACGAAATATTGATCATCTTGCCGCGCGCGTCATAGCTGTATCCATCGTTATGCCAAGTCTTCACATCGTCCGCGTCGTGGTGCGAGCTCAGCTTGCTGTCGGCGTCGTATCCCCAGCTTTCCGAGCCAAGACCCGGACCGCCGGCACCTGGTTTCGTCATGCTGCTCAAGCGTCCCGCATTGTCGTATGTGTACGTGAAGCGGAATCGATGAGTATCGTCGACGAATCCGAGCGTTCCCCAGACCGGATCGTAACTGTAGCCGACGCTATCAGGACGACCTGGATCCGTCCCGACAAGTTGGTGCGGATGAATAAGGGCAACCTGCCGCATTTCGCGATCGTACTGATGTCGGATCACATACTGATGCAACCGCCAGTCTTCCGCGATCGTGTCCATCGTGCGAATCCACAACGAATCGATCAACATTGTTCCGTTGATAGCATACGCTCGGTGAATCTTCCCATAGATGTTGTCCGCTCGTGTCGTATTGCCGCCAACATCGTAAGCGAAGTACTGTGTGTCGGCCGGCGCGCGACCTCCCTCGCTATTGCCAGACGCGAGTTCCGACACCTTTGGTAGCATCCGGGCTAATGGTCGTCCTAAGGGGTCGAACGTCGTCCTGATCTGGTAACCGTCGATGGTCGTGAACAAAGTATCATTTCCGGCTGCGTCATACGACCACTGCTGCGAACCAAGTTGTTGTGACTGCTCATAGACCTTTCGATTTGCGTTGTCATATCTGTACGTCGTCTTGAGGCTGTCGGGTTTGTTCAGAAGAGGCGACGCCTTGGACACAACAGCACGCAAGCGACCGAGTTTATCGTAGCTCTTCGCAACCGAAATGCTCTGAGCTGATATTCCATTCAGGGTTGGGGCACTCGTCTGCGTGAAGTACACCTGATCAGCGGTGTCGTACTTGAATGTCTGATTGAGCGAAAGGCCCGTCTGAATAGGGCTGACGATCAGCGTGTCGCGGCCGAGGGAATCTTTAAATGCCTGCAACGCCAGTCCACTCGGCGCAATCGTACGACTCACATTCCCGCGCGGATCATACTCGAGCGAGTCTGTCCCGGCTCCAGGAGTGCGCACGGATACGAGAAGATTTGACGTGAGAGCGTAACCGAGCGTCACGCGACGCGTACTGCTGGTGCCGGGTTGTTGCCAGAGGAGGTTACCGGTGGTGACGTCGTATGCCGACTGCGACACTTCGCCTTCGGGGGCCGTGGTTTGCGTCGGGAATTCCCACTTTGGATCCCAGGTAACGCGAGTCGTCGCATAATATCGGACCGACGCGGAGTCGCGGTACGTGCTCGAATCGGTGGTGGAGTCCGTAAGCCCACGAGCGTTGTACCATGCCGCAGTGACTCTGCCGTTTGGCGCAATTGTTCGCGTTACCAGCGTCGGCCACGTGGCGTTCGTGCGTTGCAGCGTAGTTAACTGGCCTAATGCGTTTTTAATGCGCGTCGGCTCGCCGTATCTATCGATCCAGAAGAGCGTTGTATCTGCGACATCGAAGCGCGGGCCGTCCAGCCTCGTGTAGGCAAGTGAGGTATCCACGGCGCTCGAGACCACCGGTAGACCCACCGATTCGTGCGCGAGAAAGCTGCTGGCAATCGAATCGCCGGCTGCGAGGCCGAGTGCCGCATGCCTGAGACGATGCGCCGCGTCATAGGCGAAGGTGGTGACGACACCCAACGCATTGGTGCGCGAGACGATGATGTTGCTGTCCGCCGCGATCGCATCATACGCGAACGTCACCGAATCGTTGTCGGGATCCTTGATCTTCGTGATCTGGCCACGCGCATCGATGGTAAAACGCGTAACACGAAGCGTGCCGCTCTGTCCGGGCGCCCGGACCGAATCGATTCTGCCTGCCGTGTAGTAAAAGCGGTAGCGCATGCGCGATCCGGCCGGCGCAACCTCCATCGAGTCGAGCGTCGACGCGGTGCCCGTGTAGTAGAACTGCGTTGTATGCCCAAGCCGATTTACGGTTTGCACATGACGCCCGGACGCGTCGAACTTGACCTGCAGCTGATTCGGCAGCCACCGAATGTAGTTGGTCCCATTCCAGGTTAAGCTGTCGGGGCGATCCAAATTCGGAGCCTTCCAAATGTTCGTCGCGCTCAGTGAGTAAAGCCGCACGCTGCCGTCGGGATCCACCCACGTAATTGTCGGTGCGGTAGGCGAAGCGCCATAGAGGCGTTCGACGCCAGCGAGCAGCCAGCCCACCCCATACGAGGAACTGTGTCTGTTCACAATCGCGAGCTGTCCGGTCGCTGAGGAGCTCAAGTTCGTCAGCCCGTACCAGCTTTTCGTCGTAAGCGTATATGCGTCGATCGTAACAGGATTTCCCACAGTCGTATCTCTAATCCCATCAAACGAGAGCGCGATGCGCGCCGTCACCCCTGCGTTCCAATCGCTTCCCAGCCACTTGCCGCTCGCGCGCGTCGCGCCGTTGATCACGAGCGCGGCGGTGACGCTGTCGGGCTGGATCGTCGTTGCGCTCCGTGTGAGGTTTGCCGCAACGACGGGATACGGATGAGCAAGCTGGCTGCTGTAAAGTAGAATCGGAGTTCGCGCTTTCCCCATCGTCCGCACCGTCGTTAGCGCGTGCGCGAGGCGCAGATCGCCGCACTCGTATGCGGCGGCCGGGCCGACGGAGATTGTGAGGCATTTCTCCCGCGCCACGACGGTGCCGGTGTTCGCGCTCGCCACGTCGACCGACATCGGTTGTTGTGTACCGATGGTCACCAACATTGAGCCCTCATCCTTTATCGTCGTGTCCGGAGCGTAAAGCGCACGAAGGCGGATGAGGCCCGGGCCAGAACTCCCGGCATTGTACGTCACAGTGACGTTCGTCGACTTGCCCGCGAACACAAACGCCGAGGTAGGAGTGACGGTGCAAGTAGCGGCAACACTTCCACTACATATCGAGGTAAAATTGTAAGTGCTGCTCGGGCCGCCGGTATTCTTCACCTTGAACGACTGTGTGCCGGCACTCGAAGCCGCGACGACGAGTCGAAGCGAATCCGGCGTTACTGCCACTGCCGGGGGAGGCAACGTTGAAGTGACTAATATGTAAGCCCCGTCTTGTGCGGCGTGGACGAGGCTGTCCACCGCGATGAGAGTAACGCGACCGGTATCGCCGACTGCACCGACGCTATAAGTGACGGTTACGGAATCCGTATCGCTGGAGAATAAACCCATCGTTGTCTTGGATGCCTTGCAAAGTGTTGCCGTACCTGTGCACGACACGAAGAGACTCACTCGTCGACTCGAAGCCCAGGAGTTATCAACGTAGAACGTCTGTGTCGCGACCGCGAACGGCGGTGGCTTCACCGGCAATGCATCCGGAAATGCATCGATTGGGTTGGAAACCGTCACGTACACAGTCGACGCTTCGTTCAACCCGGTTCCGCCCTCCGGTGTGGAGGTAAGTGTCACGGCGCCGCGTCCTTTCTGCAGGCCAGCGACATAGTGAAGCGTCGCGCTGGCATTCGCTCCCAGAACACTCGTCGGGCGTCCGGCGCATTGCGCTATCAGAGGCCCGGTAAGGCAAGCAAGGTTGCGTGGACCACCCGTTGTGGAATTGACGACGAACGGTACATCCACTGACTCTCCGACGATAGCGGAACCGTTGGGATCACACGGCGTAATTGTGGTGTTCGCGTCCCTACAGGGGCCTACGCCGCCTGCCGTGTATGTCGCCGACCCGGCATCAACGTTCGTCGGCGCTCCGGACTCTGACGCGGTTAGCGTCATCGTTCCCGGGTTCGATCCTATGTTGAGAACATCGAATGAAACAGTGGGAGTAGCGGACGAATTTGCACCAACGGACACCGATGCCGGCGCTGTGCAGTTCGACAGCGCTCCTCCATTGCAGTAGAACGAGAGCAGGAACGTCGCGCTGGTTGCCGATGAATTAGCAACGGTAAAGGTCTTTGTGGCCGGTCCCGGACGCGCGGTAATGCTTTGATTGTCGGGCGTGACACTGACCGAGACAGGCACGTTGACTGTAATTGACCCATTGTCCGTCGACGCACCGCTCGTCGCTGTAAGCGTCACGGTTCCCGAGCTCCCACCGCCGCCCGCGGTGTAGCCCACCGAGACCGGGCCGCCCGCGTGCGCCGCCATTGTCGCGGGCGATGGAGCACCGCACGCCGTGACGGCTCCCCCGCACATCGCCGTGATTGTCGCCGTCGCAGCCGTGTTGTTGGTGACCGTGAAGGTCTGCGAGCTCGCTTGATGCGCGATGCCAGCGATCACCTGTCCCTTGGGCGTGACGCTGATCGGCGCGCTCACCGTTACGCTGTACGTCGAATTGAGGGAGCCAATCAGTCCTCCGGTTTGAATAGTGAAAGTTCCGGTCCCCGGAGTTGCGCTCACCGTGTAGCGCACTGTTGTTACTTGCGACGCATGACCATTGAGCTGGTAGTCGATTGGGTTAAACGTGCCGCAGGAAGTCACGGGCGCGGTGTAGCTGCAGGAAAACCCGCCCTCCTTGAACGTCGCGGTGCTATTCGTGATGGTGAAGGTCGCTGTATTCGTGGAGCCCGGCGCTACGGTCACGACGGGACTACATGGCGAGAGGGAGCCATTCGCACCGGAACATGTCATCGCCGCCGCCGTGCTCTTCATTGGCGCCGTCGCCTTTTTCGCCAGCGCGCGATCGCTGCTTCGGCTAGGGCGAGCGCCCAGCGATGGTAGGAGAGTGACGGCGAGTAAGGCGGTCGACGCGACGATCCTGGAAGGGCGCGAGAACGAGGAGAAGAAACGCATGCAATAGCTCCGGGGAGAGTGGGGATCTCGCCTCCGCTATAGGCATGCGACGTTCCACTCACCCGATATTCGCAACTGCCGAATCCCCAATCGCTTACGCTTCCTGAGCACTTGGAGATTCTCCCTCATTCGCCGCGAACGAGGGAGAATGAGGGAGAATTCTCATCACCTCATCGCGCCGCTTCGGAGTTCGATTGCGCTCCGGAGCTAGATCGGAATCGCTGCACACCATCGCTCGCCGAGTGATTCCCAACCGCTTGATCACGCGGTAGAGACTCGAGCGATTCAATCCAAGGGCGGACGCCGCGCGCACGGTGTCCCAGTCGTACGCCATCAACGCGTCCACAATGCGCCGACGCTCCGTGCTCACCTCCACCTCCGTGCTCGGGGGCGCGCTCTCCAGTACCGCGCGCACGTCCCTGGCCCCGATCTGCGAGGACGTCGCAAATGCAATTGTCCGTTCGATTACGCTCTTCAGCTCGCGAATGTTTCCCGGCCACGAGCACGACTGCAGATAGTCCGTTGCCTGTGTAGTGAACATCGGAGCGACCTGTCCGACGGCCACCGCATTCGTCGCAAAGTGCGCCGCTATCGTCGGAATATCCTCGCGATGCTCCGCCAGCGACGGCACCCGAATTACGACTCCTGCCAGGCGATGCCGCAGGTCGTCCCTGAACATCGACGAAGCCGCCAAGCGCTCGAGCGACAGATTTGATGCGGTGACCAATCGAAAGTCGCTGTGTTGATCCGCCCGCGCACCAACCTTTCTGAACGTCTTTGTCTCCACAACGCGAAGCAACTTTGCCTGTTGCGCGAGACCGAGCGCTCCGATCTCGTCGAGGAACAGGGTGCCTCCGTTCGCTTCCTCGCAGTAGCCGGGATTGTCCCCCATCGCGCCGCTGTATGCCCCTCGCACATGACCAAACAGTGCGTCCTCGAACATTCCGTCCGCTACCGCACACACGTTGAAGGCAACGAACCGTCCCTTCCGCCCGCTCTCAAAATGCAGCGCCTGAGCAACCAGCTCCTTTCCGCCGCCCGATGGCCCCTCGATTAACACCGACAGAGATGTTCGCGCTGCGCGCCCAATTTGTCTGCGCAGCTCCTGCATCACCGGCGAGTCGCCGATCAACGGCATCGATGCCGGCGCACCAACCGGCTGGCCGAACGCGCGCGTGCTCATTGCTCGCTCCTCTCCGCGCGCTTCCGCATCGGCGCCGTCAGGCTGTCCGCCTCTTCGTCCGTTCTGATGATGTGCGGCGTCAGGAATAGATACAGCTCGGTTTCACTCGTGCGTCGCGTCGCATGGCCGAATAATCCGCCGATGATCGGAATACTCGAAAGCACGGGAATTCCTCCTTGATTGCTGTCATGCTCCCTGTCGACCAATCCACCCATCGCGACCGTTTGGTTGTCCTTGATCAACAGCTGCGTCTGCACCGAGCGTGTGGAGATGACCGGTGCATTGAACGCCACTTCGGTGGTAGCGTTGTTCACTTCCTGCTGCACGTCGAGCACGACGTAACCATCGGGGCTGATCGTCGGCTTCACGACCAGTTTCGTTCCGACGTCCTTGTATTGTACGACCTGGTCGCGTGATGCCGCGTCCGTCGGCAGCGATCGCGACACCTGAACGAACGGACGCTGCGATCCGACGAGGATCTGCGCCTGCTCGTTGTTGGCCGCGATGATTACGGGCCTACTAAGGATCTTCACATCGCCATTCGCCACGCCCGTGTTAAGCACGGCATCGAGCTTCAGCCCACCAAGCCCGAGGATCTTGAGCGCAAAATCTCCAGCCGTTTCGGCGCTCGACTGCGTCGTCGACACCGAGCCACTCGTCCCGCGAACTCCGACGGGTCCAGTTGACGCGTCGACACCGAGCGCGAAGCTGCGGTCGCGACGTACCTCCGCAATCGTCACCTCGATGAGCACCTGCAGTGGACGGATGTCGAGCTGCTGCACCGCCGCGTCGACGAGGTCGAAATCGCTCTGCGTGGCGCGAACAAGCAGCGAATTGCTGCGCGGGTCCGGCACGATTGTCACGTCGCTCGTAAATGAAGCCATCCTACCGGCCACCGCCGCGACGTTCTCCGGCGAGGCGACGGCACCAGGCGGGATCTGATTTTGTCGCAGCTCATCGGTCAACGTCTGCGGCTTTGCACCGATCTCGCCCACCGCGCTCGCTCGCCCATACAGCGCGTTGACGGTCGCGGAAACGTCGGCAGCGCGCGCATGTCGCAGTCGAATAGCAAAGAGCTGTATGATCCCGGGTGGCTGCGGCGGTCGCGGCGGCGGTGCTGCATCTCCCGGCGGGCCCGTGTGCTGCTGGATTCGGTATAGGCCGGAGTCGGCTACGAGATCGAGGTTCTGACTCTGCAGCACTCCCTTGAGCAGCCTGAGCACGTCGCTTCTTGGAACTGGTGCCGGGGTCTCGAGCGTCACCTTCGCCGCCGCGACATTGCCGAAGACCACCGGCCGATCGAGGTAACGCGCGAGCGACTGCACCGCCGCGCGCACATCGGCGTCGACAAGGTGGATCGAGATGCTGTCCTCTCTCGCCGACGTCGTCGTGTCGTGCGCCGCAGGTTGCTGGGCCGCGAGCGGAACTCCAATCAACGACAGCGCCGACGCTGCGACAAACACGATGCGCCTCACTTGGATCACTGCCACGGCTTTTTTACTCCCAGTCGCCACGTTGTATCGGTCCCTTGAATCACCAATGAATCGCGGCCGATGGAGCGAATCTTGAGATCGCCGAGCACGTCGCCCTTGCGGACGAGCACCGCGCCATCCTTTCCCGGAATTCCATCAACGAGCGCCTCCCACGGAGGGCCTCCGACGATTCCTGATAGCGCGAGTGCCGGATGTGGCGGCTTCGGTGGCGGCGGCGGTGGAGCAATGCCTTGCAGATCCGTTCGAAACGAAACGGTCGACGGATGCCTGTCGAAGCGAAACAGATCCTTCGCGGCGATCGTCGACGCCGCATCTCGTAGCGAATCGGCTGGGATTAGTTTTGGCGACGCGACATTCGCGCTCGGCACGATCGGCCGAACCGGGCTCGCGCTCATCGCCTCACGCCAACCGCGCACGGCCACAGTCGCGCAGAGAGCGGTGACTCCCCAGAGGCTCGCCGTTAGCCACGACCCGCGAAGATACGCGCTCACTTGGCGACCGTCGCTGCAGGCGAGAGCATAAGACCATCAATCACGATTTCCATATGCAGCGACTCCATGTGATCGGCAGCTCCATTCAGCTCGGGCTGTGTGATCGACAGCTCCTCCACAGCGAGTAGCGCCGGCCCTTGTTCCAACTGCTGGAGCATGTGCGCCAGCCCTTGGATGTCCCCGTTGGCACTCCCCTTCACCACGATGCGGGTAAATTCAGATCGCGTGATCGAGTCGGCCTTCATCTCGAGCGTGCCCAACTGCACATTGGAGCTCGCAGCCGCACCCGAGATGATTCCCTCGAGCGACGCACTCGCCGACGCAGGCGTGTCGCCGCTCAACAGCAACGACGCGAGCGCAATCACTCGCCGCCCCCGCGCGGCAGCACTGTCTCGCACACGTCGCTCGGCCCCCAGCACCGCACGCGCGTTCTGCACCGCCAGGCGATTCTCCTCGGACTCGGCACGCACATCCCGCTTCCACGCAAGCACCGCCGGCACTCCTCGCGCACCAGTGATCAAAGCGACGATGCTCGCTCCGCCGATCACAAGCACCCGTCGCTCACGCGTGGATAGTCTGAAGGCACTCAAGGCACACCTACCGCAATTATCTTCATCCGAAAGCGCACCGAGGCACGTTCCATTTCTCTTCCATTCGCTACTTCCTTCGTCACTGGGCCCACGATCTCGAGCTTCGACACAGCATGCACGCTGTCGAGCGCGGCGAGCGCGCTCGCCATGCGCTGCGCCACGACCACCATCGTTCCGCCAGCGCTGTCGCTATGAATCGACGCGAGTGCGCCCTCTGCGGGGAGCGCGCGCGTCAGCGCCGCCAGCAGGAGCACCGGTGAATACCGACGGCGAGCGAACAGCGAGATCTCAGCGAGCGCGCGCGTCATGTGGTCGAGCTCTCCGCGAGCTTTCATCGCGACGGCGGCACGCGGCGCCAAGGACGACAGCTGCCTCTCCGCGCGGTGTGCGGCCACCGCATCTCCTATCGATGGCACCACCAGTGCCGCGGCGATCGCGATCAGCGCCGAGAGACATGCGAACGTCACGGCAGGCGTCAGTAGCCGCGCATTTGTGCGCTCGCCGCCGCTCCGCCAGCTCACTGGCTCCGTATCGCTCAGCATCGCCGCCCCGAACGCGTCGGCGAACGACCATGCATTCTCACCAAGCGACGCGAGCGCGGGTACGACGGGCGGATCGATGGGCGCACCCGAAGCCGTTGACCTCCTGCGTACCGATGACAGTCTGCCATTCGGTCGATACGTCGACTCCGTCGCCACCTCCCCGTCGCGCCAGTACAACAGCTTCTCTTGGGTCGCTAGTGGTAGTGCGACAAGCGTTGGAGCAAAGCAGCGAACACGCAGGCCCCGCGCGCGACAGCTCTCCTGAATCGCCCCGATAATCGGACTCTCGAACGCCGCCCCCCACACGCCATCGTCGTCCGACGAAAGCCCCGACGTGGTGAGCGGAATTCCATTTCGCAGAAAGAAGCGTCCCGCGGACTCACGCACGACGCCCGCGAGTGCGGCAGCATCTCTCACCGGCGGAAGTCCAGTGAGCCTCTTCGTCTGCGCACCACTCGGCCCAATCACCGCAACAACGCGCGCGCTCGGCCATCGCGGCAGCGGAGCCGCCGCCAGCAGTTCCGCGAGAGCGGCGCCCAGATCTCCATCCGACGCGCGCATGGTCTGCGCCGCCCACTTCACGACGCCATCGCGCATGGCCACCGCGCGAACGGCGTCCGAAGCGACCGCGAGTCCGAGAGTCATCCTCACACGACCCCGGTCCGGCGACGAACGATCGCTGCGCGCACCCCCGCTCGAACGATGCGCAGCTCCACCACCGCGCTCACCATCGGCGTGCCAGCGCTCGCGCGTGCGGTTACGATCCACGCGTCCGGCTCGGTGGTCGTCAACCGGCTCAGCTCCGCGAAGCTCCCGAGCAGCTGTTGCCTCGCTCCCGGCGACAACGTGCCGCTGAATGTCGACGGATCACCCACTGGCATTCTCTCATATCGCATCTCCGAGATCCGGGAAATCGCCTCGTCTCCAAGCCCCGGCAGGCTTGCGATCACGACCAGCGGCGCATGGTTCAGATCGACGCGCCCGGGCTCTACATCGAGCACGCTGTCGAGCGCGATATGCTCGAAGCCGCGTATACGCCGCAGCTCCGCGACATCCGCGATGTTGCCATTGCGCGGTAGCGCGCGGCCGGCGTGCAAGTACCACGCTCGTTCGGCACCCGCGTCGCGCGCGTCATCATCGGCATCGCGCCAATCAAGTAAGGCGGCAACCATCGAGTCGCGGCGAGGCGCCTCGATTCGCAGTCCGGTGAGCAGCGTTTCCAGTATCTGCTCATCCGCGGCGTTCACATCGAGGCGAGACCCCGCAGCACGGAAGGTTATCTCACACTCACCAATACGTAACGCGTCCGCAGCGGCGAGTTGGTCGAGCGCCGACCATCCCGACAGGCCGTTCACATCTACGCGCGGTGGCGACGTCAGATACACCTCGATCGACGCACGCATCTGCGCCATGCACCCCTCCGCCCGCCACTCGGCGCGCGTAAGCTCGATGCGATTTCGCGCGGCGCCAAGAGCCTGCCGCGCAATCAACGAGAGGCTGACGCCGAGCGCGGTGAGCGCGACGATTACCCAAAGCACGGCGAGCAGTGCGAATCCCCGGCGTCGAGTCATCCGCGATCACCTATCGGGATGATGAGGGTATCGGCATTGACGATGAGTCCGATGGCGAGCGGTGCAGTAATTCCCGCTCCCCAGACGTTCAGCCATGATCCGCCGCCGTCGGCCGAGATCAGATAGCGAAGGGCGCCCCGCTGCAGGCTGTCGCGCATTACGATCGGAGCGCCGATTGTCGGGCGAGCAACGACGAAGATTCTATTTGCGACTTTCTCTACACTCACAATGGCGCGGCAGCGTTCTTCCCATCCGCCTGGCACGTCGCACCATGTCGAGAACGACGCTCTCAGAGGATCGCCCGCAAACTCGCCTTGCGCCCCAGTGCCGATCTCTGCGCGGCCGATCAGCGCGCGAAACGACCGCTCGGCGTTGGCATCCCGGTCCTGAACCATCGCTTGTGCGCCGATGCGGAGCGCGTCGTCCCCTACCTCGCCGAGCATCGCGCGCGCGCCGAGGAGCAGCATCGAGGAGATGGTCATCGCGACGATGACCTCGATGAGCGTGAAGCCGGGACGGGTACGGCGAGCCGCACTACTTGGCATCAGGTTCCGTCGGGCGATAGAAGGAAGTGTGGAGAAGCTCGGATCGCGACGCGGAATCGAGTAGGGCCGCGCTGTACAGCGTTGGTTGCGGGCGAGCGACGCGCATGATCCAGTGTCCCTGAACGCGATCTCCGAGATGACGGTCGAAGTCCGCGCGCGTCCACAGGGATGTCGCCGCCAGAAACGCGCTGGCGGCGCGCATATCCTTCTCTGCGCCGCGCACACGACCGACCGCACGTGACGCTTCGGACGTGAGGGTCACGGCGACGGAACCCGCGACTGCGAGAAGCGACAGCGCGACGATGACTTCGAGTAGGGCGAACCCGGGGCGGTCAGCGCGCTGCATAGGGCACGCGTCCGGAGTAGGCATCGATGTTGAGTTCGCTATCGGCGAGCACGCGTCCATCCGGATATGCGGTGACCTCGAGGAGGCGTGACTTGATGCGCACACTTCCGGTGACGCGGCGGCCGATTCTGATCGCCGAGTCGCGCAGTCGCATCGCGCCCGCGACCGCACGCTGTGGTTCGGATGGAGCGCTGAAGTGCGGCGCGGAGAGTCCGACGATTCCCGCCATTAGGCCAAGAATGGCGATGGCCAAGATTAGCTCGAGCAGCGTCACGCCCGCGCGCGCGATCATGTTGGCCTCACACTATAGATCGCCTGCAGCAGCGACGCGGCGACGAACGCGACGATGGCGCCGAAGACCAGGATCATCGCCGGCTCGAGGATCCCCACGAGCGTCTTCGTCGAGCGGCTCGCGGCGTCGGCTTCGAGCGTTGCCGCGTGAGCAAGCATGTCGGCGAGTCGACCCGTTTCCTCCCCCGCACGCGCCAGGCGTACTGCGGTCGGCGTGAGCGCGTGCTGTTCGCCGAGAGACTTGGCGACACTCTGACCACCGATGATGGATTCGCGCGCAGCAAGGATGCGAGCCGACATCTCGGCATCACCAGTTGCGCGAGCGCCGTGCACGAGCGCCTGCGCGAATGGCACTCCGCTTTCGAGCAACGCCGAGAGAGCAGCACAAGCGCGCGCGGTCGCCGACGAGCGTCGAATCGCACCAATGGCGGGCACGGCCAGCATCATCGAGGCCCATCGGCGCGCGCCATCGCTTGTTCCAACCCAGGCGCGCCAGAGGAAGATCGAGACGAGCAGCAGTGCGAATGCCGGGAGTGCGGCAACTCTCGCGAAGCTCGCGAGCTCGAGCGCGAGGCGTGTAGTCAGCGGGAGTGGCTGGCCGAGGTCGGAGAGAATCGCCCCGAACCTGGGGAGAACGACGCCGACGAGCAGCGCGATGGACGCTGTTCCGGCAAACGCGAGGATGATCGGATAGGCGAGCGCCGAACGGATTGCGGCACGCGTACGGGCCGTTGACTCCGTGAGATCCGCGGCCCGGCGAACGGCGGTCGCGAGTCCGCTTCCACCTTCGCCTGCCTGCAGCATCCCAAGCACGACCGGCGGAAAGGATGCAGGCGCAGACGAGAGCGCCGCGGCCAGGCTGTGCCCTGAGCGAATGGACTCGGTAATCGAGCCGAGCACCGGGGTCCACGAGGCTGGTACGAGGTCGTCGAGCATACCTAGCGCGCGTGCGAGCGGAACGTTCGCTTCGAGGAGTGCAGCGAGCACGCGAAGCCCGACCGCAAGATCATCCGGCGGCAGCGCTGCTTTGGAGACGGTAGATGCGCGCTCGAGCCGAACATCCATCGGGAAGAGTCCGCGGTTCATGAGCGCGCTCGCGGCGGCCTCGCGGCTGTCGACGGAGAGAACACCTCGCTCGATCGCGCCGTCCGCGCGAGCGGCGCGATAGGCATACACCGTGTCCGACGTCACGGATGCACCGCGCCGCCCCACGATGTGATGTCCGCATCCTCGCCCTCGCCGCCCACTTTGCCATCGCGGCCGAGCGAGTAAAGATCGTAGGAGGTCGGATTCTCCCTCCCTGGTGCGAGGTAGATGTATGCGCGACCCCAGGGGTCGAGCGGTACCGCCTTGCGCAAATACGGGCCGCGCCAGTTTCGTGGAACGTCGCCGGTGGTCGGCAGTGTCCGGAGCGCAGTCAACGCTTGATCGCTGCTCGGATAGACGTCGTTGTCGATGCGATACGAGTCCAGCGCAAGCGCAAAGATCTCGATCTGACTCTTGGCCGCGTTGACCTTTGCATCGCCGACGTTGCGGAAGATCGACGGTGCGACGACGGCAGCGAGCGTCGCGATGATCGCGATCACGACGAGGAGCTCGATCAGCGTGAAGCCCGCTTCCACTCTGCGCCGACGGCACACGACGGATGCGGTGGAGTTACGCCTGTACGACACGCAGCACCTCTTCGACCGTAGTGAGCCCCGCCTCGATCTTCTGCCACCCGTCGTGCTGCAGCCCGCGCATCCCCGCGCCCTCGGCAAGTCGTCGAAGCTCGACACGCGACACGCTCTTCACGATCGCCTCCTTCAGCATTTCGTCCAGCACGAGCAGCTCGAACAACCCGACGCGTCCGCGGAATCCGGTTCCGCGGCAGCTCGCGCACCCGGCGCCCTTCGTCAAAGTCACCCTTCCAACCGGTTTCCCGGACAGCGTCGACACATGCTCCGCGCTCGGCCTGTACTCGATCCGGCACTCATCGCAGATCCGTCGCACCAGTCGCTGCGCGAGCACCGCCTCGAGCGTCGCCGCGACCAGATAGTCCGGGATCGCGAGATCGAGGAGCCGAGGGACGGCGCCGATCGCGTCGTTGGTGTGCAAAGTCGAGAACACGAGATGCCCGGTCATCGCGGCCTGCACCGCAATCTCCGCCGTCTCGGCGTCCCGCATCTCGCCGACCATGATGACGTCGGGGTCCTGTCGAAGGATCGAGCGGAGCGCAGCGCCGAACGTCACGCCGGCCTGCCGATGCACGGGAACCTGCGTGATGCCCGCGAGTTGATACTCGATCGGCTCCTCGACCGTCACGATCTTCTCCGCCCCGAGATCGCGCGTCTGGAGCGCGGCGTAGAGCGTCGTCGTCTTGCCGGATCCCGTCGGACCCGTGACGAGCACCATTCCGTGGGGGCGCTTCGCGATCTGCGTGAACATGTCCAGGACTTCCGCCGGCATCCCGAGCTCCTCGAGTCCGACCGGGCGTCCGCCGCGATCCAGCAATCGAAGCACGACGCTCTCGCCGTACATCGTCGGCACCGTCGACACGCGGAGGTCGAGCTCACGCGCCTCGAGCCGCACTCGGATGCGCCCATCCTGCGGTCTCCGGCGCTCGGCGATGTCGAGCTCCGCCAGCAGCTTGATCCGCGACACGATCGCGTGATGCAGCTCGCTGGGTGGCTCCGGCGCGGGGGCGAGCACGCCGTCGAGGCGGAAGCGTGCGGAGAGACCGCTGCGCGTGGCCTCCAAGTGAATGTCGCTTGCGCCGGCGTCGTACGCATCGCGCACGAGGAGGTTCACGTAGCGAACGACGGGAACCTGGTTGGCGAGGTCGCGGACGTCCGCGGTGAGGTCATCGAGCTCGCCGTCGACTCGCGCGAGCTCGATCGAGCGCTCGGTGCGATTTGTCAGCCGCTCGATGAGCCGCTCAACTTCTTCTTCGGGTGTGAGCTCGGTCGTGACCTCGCATCGATAGGCGAACGCGATGTCGTCGATCGCGTCGAGCAGCGCGCTCGGCGCGACCGCGACGATGACGGTGCCATCGGCGGCGTATGCCTTTGGGCAGACGCGATGGTGGACGAGATACTCGCGCGAAATAGAATCGGCGAGGGTGATGGGCTGCGATGATGTCGCTTGCATGCGAACGATGTAAAGCATGCAGCGCGCCTGTCATCGCCGGAGCAACCTTATCGTCGTAGGCGTATGAGGTTAGGTCGAGTCGACACGCGATCGGCTTGGCTACAAGAGTGTTCCAAAAACCCTTGAAGAGTGTCGCAAAACCGAATTGGACTTAATCTGCGACAGTTGGCGGTGGCGACGGTTCTTCGATTTGTGCAAGCTTTCGATAAATCGTGGACCGTGAGATGTCGAGCGCGCGGGCGGCACCGGCGACTGAGTCAGCAAGCGTCACGGCAGCAGCGACGCTTCCCGGGGAGAGCTTCGTCGGTCTTCCCTGTTCGTACTCGCGGAGATACTTGATCCCGTCGACGCAGTGTTCGAATGTAAGAACTGCTGCCGAATCTGCCTCCAGAATGAGCCGGTGCATCGTTCCATCGAGCTCGCGAAGGTTGTATTTCCAGGGTGCGTGCTGGAGGGCGCCCATCAACGCCGGATGAATCTCGGGGAGACCCACGCTATATCCGCTTCGGGCGGCATGTTTCGCGAGAAAATACCGGGCAAGGTCTGGAATGTCTTCTCGCCTTTCCCGCAACGGTGGAACCACGATGCGGAATTGTCCGAGGCGTGCGAAGAGATCTGGCAGAAATCGTCCGTCACCTACCAAGGATTCGAGACTGACATTGGTCGCAAGCAGGAGACGCACATCGACCGGCACCGCTCTGTCGGATCCGACTGGAATCACCACGCGATCCTCGACAGCTCGCAACAGAAGGCGCTGAACGGCGGGACTCGCCTTGCCGACTTCATCGAGGAAGAGTGTGCCGCGACGCGCGCTCTGGAATGCTCCTGCGCGTGATCCTCGAGCATCCGTGAACGCGCCCTGTGCGTGCCCGAACAACTCCGACGCAGCGAGTGAATCGACAACCGTTGCCAACGACGTCTCGTGGAGGTCATTCTGAGCACGGCGAGACAGTCGATGCGCTTCGCGAGCGAGCCAGTTTTTCCCCGTGCCTGACTCACCCTCAAACAGTATCGTGATCGAATCGTCACCTGCGAAACGCGCGAGCTGATAGAGGATTGCGCTGAACGTTTTGCTACGTGGTTTTGGAATCGACAGCGCGGCCCCCGTCATGGAAATTGTGGAACTTGTGAGGGCTTCTCTTGCGTAGGGATTCGAGCGCTCGCGATGATGCATGTGCGATTGGCTCCTGTCGCTCGACTGCGGGAGTACTGCAGAACATCGGGGCCGTGCGGGGAGGGACATGCTATGTGGATCGAAGCAACGCGTCAAGATTTCTTGTGGCGTTTTAGAGGACACTTTCGGACAATCTTTACAAAGAATCGTTTACGGTGATGTGCAGATGTTCCTGCACATCCTCACTCTATCGGTAATCCGGACATACGGCACTGCCATTAGAGAAACACAATGTTTTCGCAAGTCGCGCAATGATGCTGAGTTGAGAGAGGATTGCGCCCGCGTTGTTTCGCTGGTGCGCTACTATAGTATGCCGACCACTCCAATCGGGATGACCGAATTATTCCGAGCGGTGCGCTTCCGATGCGCCGGATCGTTGATGCATCCGGGGATTGTTGACGCGAGAGTCAACTCGGCGATTTCGGAGATTCGTCCGGAGAATTTTTCATCCTCTCGGAAGGGTGCACGATGGAGCGAGTGGGATCGTGCGCGCGCGACTCGATGTCGTGGAGCCGCTGGGGAGCAAGGCGTTTCTCTCAGCGCGCATTGGCGCGTCGGAGATTACTACGCGAGTGCCGCCGCGAGGGCTACCCTGCAGAAGTGAGGTAGTCCGTTCGGCATCGATCTCTCAGCGCCTTCGACTGTGGCCGAAGATGAGGCGAAGAGCGAGGCCCGCGATCAGTGCCGCACACGTAACCATGGCAACGTACAGCAGAAAGGCTAAGGCGCGGCTCGACCAACGCTCGTAAATGGGCCAGCGGCCTCGATTGAATTTGCGACATCGCGCTGTCCGATGATACGTAGAAATACCTCGTACACCATCGTGCTCACAGCTAGCGAAAGTACGATCCCTCCTACGCTCGCTTTCCACCAATTCTTGAGGATCCTGAGCGAGAGGCGATTGGCTGCAGCTAGTAAGACCAGGATACCTGAGTAGAGGAACGCCTGCTCGAGATGATCTCGTGCAGCCTCACCCACGCCCGCACGATTGGCCACGAAAACCAAGCAGGGTGTATCGCAGCCAACATTACGCCCGTGACTATGCCAGTGGCGATCACATCGCGCGTTCCTGCGAACGATGTATCGTCAGTAGGGACGATCAACTTCCGTCCACAGGGTCCGAGCGCAGACTGATTCGTTGCGGTGCTCGAGTCTGGCTGCCAGCGCAAGCAGGTATGTCACGTCTTCCGCAGCGCGATCACTCATAGTCTCTCCAAGGTCATTTGTACGACCCTGATGGTTTCGCGCTCAGCCAAGCGGACGTAAGCCCTCTCACTTGACGAAGAAATACGCCATGCCACCCAGCGCCCCCAACCACAAAACCTTCCATGCCCAAAACCAATACAACAGCGCGTGGCCATCCTCGGAATAACTAACGCGCGACATGTAAGTCGCGCGCGAAAACCCGAAGGCGCTCTTATCGTCCTCGCCGTCTCGAGGATCGATTCTGTATTGGCGAAGCTTTGAGAACAGGACGAGGCCAATGGAGCTACAAATCCAGAAGGTGCCGACTACTATGAATGCTTTCATAAATAGCTACATCACTTTCCGTGACTGGTAATGTCACCGCCGCCAATCGAGAGGATCACGGCTGCATCAGCGTCGCGCCCGGTGCGCGAATGAAGATCCATGGTTCTGAGCCCTCTCGCACTATCAGCCGGTCAACAGAATCGATCGAGAACTGCACCCGGTCTTCCCTGGGATGCGATGGCTGATTCGTGACCAGCCAGTCGCCCTCCACCTGGTACGTCAGCTCCATGACGACGGTCGCGCCGGATGATCGCGAGGTATACATCAGTAGTCCATCCGTGAAGAATTCCTGAATCACGGGACCACACCGATCTTCCGGGACAACCTTCCATCTGCCGATCAACCTTTCCCCAACCTGGCTCATGGCGAAAGCTCCTTGATAGATAGTCTCGTCCGTCGGCCACCAGTATGTGATGGGGATTCTCGATGGTCTAGTAGGCTCGCGACTGGTCGCTTCCTTCGGCTCCTGGATGCCTCTACCAGTGCATGCAGGAGCAACGCTAGATTGGCGCCATGACCGCCAAACGCGCCCCGAGCCCATCCCGCAAAGCGCTGAAATTCGCCGACGTCCGCCAGCTCGCCATGCGACTCCCCGGTGTCGAGGAAAACTCCTCATACGGTACTCCCGCACTCAAGGTCCGCGGCAAGCTGCTCGTTCGTCTGAAAGAGGACAACGAGACGATCGTCCTCCGCGTCGACTTCCTCGAGCGCGAGCATCTCATCCAGTCTGATCCAGCCTCCTTCTATTTTACCGATCACTACCGCAATTATCCGGCAGTTTTGGTGAGGTTGGCTGCGGTAGACCGGCAGCAGCTCTCGCAGCTAATCGAAGATGCCTGGCGCAAGGCTGTGACGAAGAAGATTCGCGACGAGTACGACGCGCAATCCTGAGCTCTACTTCACCATCTCGCTATAGCGCCGCCGCCCGCCGGCGAGCGCTCGCATCCGCGCCCGCATCGCGTAACTTCCTGCATGCCTGGGACAGCTCATGTCTCACTGCCTCTACGGAATCGCGCCGTAGCCGCACGCCGTAGGAGCCTATGCACACCACCAACGCCTTCATCATCCTGCTCACCGTCGCCACACTCGTGGCGGCCTTCAGCAGGCGCCTTCGCATTCCCTACACGATCGCGCTGGTCGTCGTTGGCCTCCTGCTGGGCACCTTCAGCTCCTTCGACGCGCCGCCGCTCGACAAGGAGTTGCTGTTCGACATCTTCCTCCCGGGACTCCTCTTCGAGGCGGCCTATCACCTGAAGTCGAGCGAATTCTGGCGAAACAAATTCGCCATCATCGTGCTCGCCATTCCCGGCGTGATCGTCTCGATCGCGCTCACCGCACTTCTCGTCCTCGCCGCCAAGTCGGCGGGGTGGCTCACCGCGATCGGCTGGCGCCAGGCGCTCGTGTTCGCATCACTCATCGCCGCGACGGATCCGGTTGCCGTCGTCGCCCTGTTCCGCGAGCTCGGTGTCGCGCGGCGGCTTCAGGTACTCGTTGAGGGAGAGAGTCTCCTCAATGATGGCACCTCCGTCGTGCTTTTCACGCTCGCGGTCGCGATCGCCACCGGCGGGCCGAGCGATGTCCCATCACCACTCGGACTACTCGGAAAATTCGTGTTGATGGTCGGCGGTGGGGTGGTCGTTGGACTCCTCGTCGCCCTCGGCGTTACCTGGATGATGCGACGCGTGGAGGACGCCGCCACCGAGATCACGCTGACGATGATCGCGGCCTATGGCTCGTTTGCGCTGGCGGAGACGCTCGGGGTCTCAGGTGTGATTGCGACGGTGGCGGCCGGAATGCTGTGCGGCAACTACGCCGAGCGGATGGCGATGTCCGCCGCGACGCGGGATGCGGTGGTCGGATTCTGGTCGTACGTGTCGTTCATGCTCAACTCGATCGTATTTCTACTGCTCGGCCTGCAGGTACACGTCCGCGCCCTCGCGGCCGCGTGGCTGCCGATCCTTCTCGCCTACCTCGCCGTCGCCATCGGTCGTTCGATCATGATCTTCGGCGTCAGCGCCCTGCTCCGCCCCACGCGCGAGCGACTCGAAGAGGGGTGGAGTTTCATTCTCATGATCGGTGGTCTTCGCGGCGCGCTCTCCATGGTACTCGCCCTCAGCCTGCCCACGGACTTCCCTGCGCGAACGGAGATCGTAACGCTCACCTTCGGCGTCGTGGTCATCTCCATTCTGCTCCAGGGCACCGCGACCGCCATCGTCGCTGGCCGATTGACGCGACGGACTGCAATGCGTGCAGGGCTCACCTCTGCGGGTCCGTCGAGCGCGCCGTCGCACTGACGGCCGCTCCGCGGGCTACTCCCCTTTCGATTGGGCGCGATGCTTCCACTCCATAGTAGGCCTCTGGCGATTGCACTGTGCGCGATCGCGCTGGGCGCCCATTCGTCGGTTGCGAGTGTGCAGGGCAACGTCACGAACGCGCGCGACAGCGTCGCTGCGCCTGCTCCTCATATCGATTCTCTCCCCGGATCGCCGGTCGTGCTCGGCGTCGACACGCTCTTTCGTCTGTACGGTGCGCTCGGTCCTTTCACTCCTGCGCAGCGCGCGTCGGCGGTGGCAGCACGGCTCGCCGACGCCGCCAACGCGCATGAAACGTTCGACAGCGTAGCCGTCATCGAACAAAATGGATTCTCCGAGCTGGTGATGCGAGGAGTCGTGTTGATGACCGTCGTCGACTCGGACGCGGCGCCGCTTGCCCGTGCGCGCGATCTCGTTGCGCGCACGTACGCCGCTCGCATACAGCAGGCACTCGCGCAGGATCGAGAGCGGCTGAGCGCGCGGGCGCTACTCATCGATGTCGGCTATGCTGCGGCCGCATCGCTCGTGCTCCTCCTCGCGCTTTTCCTCCTTCATCTCGCCTTCCCCCGCCTCTATCGCCGGATCGAAGCGGTGCGACGCGCGCGCGTGCCAGCCTTGCGCATCCAGCAGCTCGAGCTCCTTTCGGCCGAGGGGTTGTCGCGCGCGCTGCTGATGATCGCGCAAGGATTGCGAGTGGCCGTGACGATCGTGCTGCTCTACATCTACATCCCGCTCGTGCTCGGCTTCTTCCCATGGACCGAGCCGCTCTCCCGGCGCATCGTCGGATACGCGCTCACGCCACTCGGCGTCGCGTGGGAGGCGTTCGTCGGGTTCGTGCCGAGCATATTCTACCTGCTCGTGATCGTGCTGATCACGCGCTACGTGCTCAAGCTGATTCATGCGCTCTTTCGCGCAATCGAGAGCGGCGCGGTCACCTTCGACGGCTTCTATCGCGAGTGGGCCGATCCGACGTACAAAATCGCGCGGGTGTTGGTGCTCGCCTTCGCGGTGGTGGCGTCGTTTCCGTATCTGCCCGGCTCGCACACGGACGCGTTCAAGGGAGTGTCCCTCTTTTTGGGGGTGCTCTTCTCGCTGGGCTCGTCGTCGGCCGTGAGCAACATCGTGGCGGGGATCGTCCTCACGTATACGCGCGCATTCGAGGTGGGCGACCGCGTGCAGATCGGCGAGGCCATCGGCGATGTCACGGAGCGCTCGCTGCTCGTTACGCGTGTGCGCACGATCAAGAACGTCGAGGTCACGATACCCAACGGAACCGTACTCGCGGCTCAGGTGCGCAACTACACTCGGCTCGCGCAGGGGGCGGGGCTCGTGCTGCACACCACGGTGACCATCGGTTACGACGCGCCGTGGCGCACCGTGCATGAACTCCTCATTGCGGCTGCGCTACGCACGGAATACATCATGGATGAGCCGGCCCCGTACGTGCTGCAGACGAGTCTCGACGACTTCTACGTGTCGTACGAGGTGAACGCGCTCACCCGCCGCCCGGAGCTCATGGCGACCACGTATTCGGCGCTGCATCGCAACATTCAGGATTCGTTCAACGAGGCCGGAGTAGAGATCATGTCGCCGCACTACGGCGCGCTGCGGGACGGCAACGACATCGCGATCCCCACGAACTATCGTACCCCAGGCGATGCGGCGCCGGGCTTCCGCGTGGCGCTCGGCAGGCGAAGAGCAGCGGGAGGTGAGGCAACGAACAATGGATAAGAACGGAGAAGACAAGTCGACTGTGCTGGTCGCGGAACATCGCGGACGGCTTTCCGCCGATGACCGGCGGGCGATCTTTGACGAGCTCGCGAGCATGTCGACGGACACGGGCGGAGCATACTGGATGGTGCTGTTGCTCGCCGGCGCGATCGCCCTGTTGGGATTGGCGCTCAACAGCGCGGCGGTCGTCATTGGCGCCATGCTCATCGCTCCGCTGCTCGCGCCGGTTCTGGGCCTTGCGCTCGCACTCGCGGTCGGGGAAGGTCGGCTCGCGATACAAACCGCGGTCGCCGTGCTCGGTAGCACGTTGGCCGTCATCGCGATCGCTGCGCTGGTGACCGTCGTGCTGCCGTATCACGAGATGACACCGGAGATTCTCTCCCGCACGAAGCCGACGACACTCGATCTCGCCATCGCCGTGTTCTCCGGCATCGCCGGCGCGATCGTGAGAGTCTCGCGTACGGACAGGCTGGCGGCGGCGCTGCCGGGTGTCGCCGTTTCCGTCGCACTCGTGCCGCCGCTCGCGGTCACCGGCTTCGGCATTGGCTCGGGATGGAATTGGCCGGTCATCAGCGGGAGTCTTCTGCTCTACGGCGCGAACCTCGCCGGCATCGTTATGAGCGCCATGATCGTATTGCTCATTGCCGGAATGCATCGCGAGGAGGTGTTGGAGGAGGTGCGCCGCTGGTACCGGGAATCGCCGCGCAGCGGTGTCGCCGCGTTGGTCGGCCGCGCGCCAGGGATCCGATCGATGGGCATTCTCAAGTCGATCCCCGCGCGCCTGACGCTCGTACTCGCGTTCGTCGCGCTCGTTGCGATTCCGCTCAGCGCGTCACTCAAACAGATCACGCGCGAAGCGCGCATCCATCGCGCCGTGAACGTGGCGTCGAAGGTCTTCAGCACCGCCGGACACTCGTTCATCGTGAGCCGCGACGTCACACTCGGACAGAACCGGACGCAGGTGATTCTCAACGTCGCGACCACCCGCTGGTTCGACGATTCCACGCGTCGCACCTTCGAGCTACGCGCGTCTTCGATTGCGAACGAGCCGGTGGATCTCGTGCTCGAGCAGCTCCCGGCGTCGAGTCAGGATCTCGGTCATCTCGCGACGATGATCGAGTTGCACGATCCGACGCGCGCGAGCGCCGGAGCGCAGGCCGACAGCGCCGCCCGTGCGGATCCCGGTCTGCAGTTGACGGCGCTGCGAACGTCAGTCGCAAAAGCGCTCGGCGTGCTCGCATGGCCCGATTCGATGCAGATGGTGAGCTTTACACTGAGCCTCGGCGGCGACAGCGCTGCGCCGCAGATCGTGGTACGATATGCGTCGAAGGACACACTGACGGCGCAGACCCAACAGATCATGCGAGGTGAGCTCGCCAATGCGCTGCATCTTCCGGCGGTGAGATTCGAGGCCAACGCGATCACCACCGGCGCACGATCGCTTCGTGGAGTAGATGATGCCGCTATGGACACGCTCCTCGAGGTCATGCGCGCCGCTCCATCCGCGCACCTCGTCGTGCTCGCGGGCTCTCTCGTGCCCGGGATGCGTGTCGATAGCCTGTTGAAGCGTATCGCCGACGGAGGAATCGAGGAGAACCGCACATCCGTGGAGCGCCCCCCGGGAAAGCTGCTGCAGGCGCGCGTGACATTCCCCTGATGAAGCTGTTGCGCATCCTCGCGTCCGATCGCGAAACATGCGAGTCGGGTACATTCCGCTAATGTCGGACGACGAGCCGCTCGCACCGCAGAAGTACCTTCAGGCGCCATTCCTCGCCGCTGTGCACGGCCGACAGCGGCGCCTCATCCTGGACACGATCGTACTCGGCGCCGCCGGCGCGGCAGCTTCGCTCTCCTTCACGTTTCTTCTGCGTTGGTGCACGGCACTCCTCCTCGGACATCTCGCGGGATACACGCCGCCCGGCCTGCCGAGCGAAGGCGGAGCGCCGGAGCAGATCATCGGTCCGCACGGCCTCTGGCTCATCCCGATCGTCGCCGGCCTCGGCGGCCTGATCGTCGGCGCGATCACCGAATGGCTCGCACCGGAGGCGGAGGGGCATGGCACGGACAACGTGGTGCGCGCCTTCCATCAAACGGAAGGGCGGCTTCGCGGACGCATCGCACCCGTGAAGTTGATCGCCTCCGTGATCACGATCGGAAGCGGTGGATCGGCGGGGCGAGAGGGGCCGATCGCGCTGGTATCGGCGGGCATCGGATCGTGGTACGCGACGCTCACGGGCAGAGATGCGCGCGACCGGCGCCTGCTGCTGCTCGTCGGCGCGGCCGCAGGACTCTCGGCCATCTTTCGCTCCCCGATCGGGACTGCGCTCCTCGTGATCGAGGTGCTCTACTCGGACATGGAGTTCGAGGCGGGAGCGCTGCTCTACACAGCGCTCGGCGCCATCATCGCGTACGCGCTCAACGGGCTGGTGATGGGATGGGAACCCCTCTTTCGGATTCCCCCGATTCAATCGCTGCACAGCGCGCTCGATACGAGTTGGTATCTCGCGCTCGGCATCGCTGCCGGCATCGTCGCGACGATCACCCCCGAGCTGTTCTACCGCACGCGCGATCTCATTCGCGCGCTGCCGGTATCGCCGATCCTGCGCCCAGCGATCGGAGCTTTTCTCACCGGCGTGATCGCGCTCGCGCTGCCGCAGGTCATCGCCGGCGGATACGGGTGGGTGCAGCACGCGATCGATGGCCGCCTCGCGCTCGGCACGCTCGCGATACTCGTCTTCGCGAAGCTCCTGACGATGAGTCTCACGGTCGGCTCTGGCGGCTCGGGAGGCGTGTTCGCGCCCACTTTGTACGCGGGGGCGATGCTCGGCGCGCTCGTGGCCGGGATCGCGGGGCTGCCGCCCGCACCATTCGTCGTCGTCGGTATGGCTTCGGTATTCGCGGGTGCGGCACGCGTCCCGATCGCGACGCTGATCATGGTCACGGAGATGACCGGCGGATACACGCTGCTGGTTCCCGCCGCGTTGGCGGTCATCATCAGCTACTTCGTGCAGTCGCGGCTCTCGCGCAACCTGCGGTACACGAGTCTGTACGAGGCACAGGTGATGACGCGCGCCGCATCGCCCGCGCACCAGACGCAGGATCTCACGACCGCGCTCACGATGCTGCGCGAACAGACGCCCCAGGACCTGTCGAGCGTGGGTGAGCTCGATCTCGTCGCGTTGCTGCGCTCCGGGCTGGCCGTCGATCTCCCCGGAGAGCGGCGGCTCGTCGCCGGTGCGCTCAAGGCGGACAGCCCGTTCGTCGGAACGACGGTGGCGACTAGCGGCCGCAAGCTCGACGGGGGAAACACGAACATCGTGGCTCTGGTTCGCAATGAGCAGATGATCGTCCCCGGTGCATCGACTATTCTTCAGTCGGGCGACCGGCTGGTGGTAGTGACGAGCGAGGAAGGATTGCAGCGACTACGCGTAAATCTTGAATCATGGTGAGCATTGCCGGCGTGACCTGGCTCCACGCGAGCACCGCCTTCGTCGCCGCCTTCCTCGCGTCGCTCGTCGAGTGCGTCGAGGCACTCACGATCGTCCTCGCCGTCGGCACCACGCGTGGGTGGCGCCCCGCCCTCCTTGGCGCCGGCGCCAGCTCCATCTTCCTCGTTCTTCTCGTCGCGCTCTTTGGACCCGCGCTCGGCCGCATCCCGATCACGACGCTGCAGCTCGTCGTCGGAGTTCTTCTTCTGCTCTTCGGCATTCGCTGGCTGCGCAAGGCGATCCTCCGCGCCGCGGGTGTGATCTCGCTGCACGACGAAGCGAAGATCTACGAGCAAGAGAAAGCGATGATGCTCGAGAGCGGGCAGCCGGCGCGCTCGTCGTTTGATACCATAGCGTTCCTCGCCTGCTTCAAGGCAGTTTCGCTCGAGGGACTCGAAGTCACTTTCACGGTGCTCGCCATCGGCGCCGGCGGCTCGCTCCTCGTCGCCAGCCTCGGCGCCGCACTCGCCGCCGCCCTCGTCATCGCGCTCGGCTTCGTGCTGCATCGCCCACTGTCGCGCGTCCCTGAGAACACGCTCAAATTCGCCGTCGGCATCATGCTCACCGCGTTCGGCGTCTTCTGGATCGGCGAAGGGCTCGCGTGGCCATGGCCCGGCGAAGATCTCGCGCTCATCGCAATGATTGCGCTGCTGATGCTGTTCTCCGCGCTTGCCGTCACACTTGCACGTGCGCGTGCACGTGCGCGGGTCGCAACGTGAACGCACTTCGCATTGCACTGGCCGAGCTGTGGGGACTCTTCGTCGAGGACGCGACGCTCACCGTGGGCACACTCGCCTGCATCGCGCTCGCGGCGTTCGTGCTTCCGCATACCGCGCTCCCGTCGCATTGGCGCGCACCTGTCTTTTTCCTCGCGATCGTGCTGATGCTGCTCGAAAACGTCTACCGCGGCGCGCGCTAGATCCAGCGCCGCACCCGCCTGCGGTACTCCGCATACGCCTCGCCGAATTCATGCGCGAGATATGCCTCCTCGACCTTGATCACCAACAGATACACCAGCACGATCGCCTCCGGCAGAAAGAGTAGCGGCCAGAAGGCGTTCGCCACGAAGGTGATCCCCAGATAGACGAGCGCGAGCGACAGATACATCGGATTGCGCGTCAGCGTGTACGGTCCCTCGGCCGCCAACGTGCGCGCGGGGTGGACCGGGATGATCGGCGTTCGCAGCCGCTTGAACGTCGCCATCGCCCACACTATGAGCGACGCTCCGATGATGATCTCGATTTCTCCGACGATACCGAGGATCTTTGCCGCCCCGACTCCCGTCACGATGCGGATCGGCAGGAAGTGCTGGATGATGAAGCCGGTCAGCAACGGCATCACAAACAGAAGTGGCGGCGGAATTCGTATCCCCGGTCCACGTGACCCGCTCTGCTCCATCGCGCAACTCCTCAGGTGCGGGAAAGCCGCTCGCCCTCATTTCGAATCGTTCGCCAAACATGCTCGATATGCCGCTGCGCCGTAAGCATGGCCGCGCTCAACGTGCGGAGCGGAACCGGCATCGATGCACGATGAAGGCCGGGGCGTGCTGAATGCGTGGCGGGTGATTGGCTGAATCGTTCTTAGATAGGAAACCCCGCCCCGCCGTCCGCTACCGAACAAACGAATGAGCGACATCGCCCCGGCCACGACGCTGAAAGGCTACATCCCCACCCTCGACGGGTGGCGAGCGCTCGCCATCCTGGGCGTCATGGCCAGCCACGCCGGGCACAGCTATTCGGCCTCCCTCGGCCGCGAGAGCATCCTCGATCGACTCGCCCTCGGCACCCACGGCGTCAACCTCTTCTTTGCCATCAGCGGACTGCTCATCACCTCGCGGCTCCTCGAGGAATGGGACACGGCCGGCAGCGTCTCGCTCAAGCGCTTCTACGTTCGCCGCGCCTTTCGCATCCTTCCCCCGGCGCTGCTATATCTCGGCGTGGTCGCGCTGCTCGGCGCGATGGGATTGCTCCCCGTCGTACGCGAGGAGTTCGTTGCGGCCACGCTGTTCTTCCGTAACTACCTCCCGCCACTGCTCGGCCCCAACGGCGCCGGCTTTTTCACATCGCACTACTGGTCGTTGGGCGTCGAGGAGCACTTTTATCTCTTCTGGCCCGCGCTGCTGATCTTGGCGAGGCGCAAGCGCGCGCTCCCCGTCGCCATCGTCATCGCCATTCTCGTCGCCGTGTGGCGGCACGTCGAGGCGTGGCGCGAGATCATGCTCTACAACGCGATTCAGCCGACGTACTTCGCGCGCTCCGACACACGCATCGACTCGATCATGTGGGGCGTCGTCGCGGCGCTGGCGCTCTCGCGCCCCGAGGTTCGCACCTTCATCGAGAGATACCTCAGTACTATAGTAATGCTCGCGGTCGTCGCGCTGTACTGTGCGATCGTCTATCGCTACGGTACGCGGCCGACCTTCTGGGAAGCGATGATCGTCCCGGTAATCATCGTCGGCACGGTGATGCGCCCGCGGAGCGTTGTCGGACGCGTACTCGAGAGTCCCGTAATGCGATGGATCGGGAGACTCTCGTACAGCCTCTATCTCTGGGAATTCTTCTTCGTCTACTACCCGGGCGTGCCGACGACGCTCGGCGTCTGGCAGACATTCCCGGTCAATCTAGTCGCCGCCGTCGTGTGCGCCGCGGCGAGCTACTATCTCGTCGAGCGCCCGCTCGTGCGCATCGGACACCGTCTCGCGCCCGCGATGCCGCGCGACGCGATTGACCGCGTGAGCGCGATCCCCGTGGTCGCGGCGGCGTAGCGCGACTAACGCGCTCCGACGCTGAGCCCTCGCGTCGAGAGATATCCGCGCAGCCTCAACGCACCGCTGTCCGCATCCGCCAGCGCGATGTAGCCATCGGGGCGCACGAGGTAGAACGCCGAGCGCAGGAGCCCCGCATGCTCGGCCGCAGGCGACCACGGAAAGACGTGCAGCGGCAGCTGCAGCTCGGCGCACGCCGCGGTCGCGCTCTGCTTCACCTCACCATAGATGTGCGCCTGCCACGCCATCGATGTGAGCGGAGTAAAATTGTCGTCGTCGCCATCGGTGGGCACCCACGGCAGACGATCGCCTCCCGCGAGCTTGCCCGCCTTCCCGCTGCTCAGCGCACTTTCTCGATATTTGATGCCGATCTGCGAGACGGTGCGGAAGATGTACGTGCGCATGCGATGGATGCGGAACAGCATCGGCACGATCAGCGGCATGAGCCTCGTGCGCAGGAAGGCGGCGCTCCAGCCAGGCTTCGAGACGATCGTGAAGATCTTGTCGGTCGTGGCAACGAGCCTTCGCGCGAAACCGATGCGCTCCGTCTCGAAGCTGTCGAGAATGCGCGGCGTCGCATCCCCCGTGAGTACGGCGGCGAGCTTCCACGCAAGGTTGATCGCGTCGCCGATGCCGGTGTTCATCCCTTGCGCACCGACGGGGCTGTGAATGTGCGCGGCGTCGCCGAGGATGAAGGCGCGCCCCTTTCGGAAATGCTCGGCGACGCGATGGTGCACGCGATAGGTCGAGAACCAGTTCACCATGTCGACCGTGAGCTTCATCTCGCGTAGGGCGCGGACGCCAACGTCGTCGAAAGTGAGCGCCTTTTCCTCGCTCTCCGTGATCGCCTTCACCGTGCCGATGAGTCGCACGCGCCCCGCGCCCTTGAGTGGAAAGACGGCGAGGAAATCCGTGGCGCTCAGGTCGAAGTGTACCTCGTCGTTGGTGAGGGAGCCGGTCGCCTGCGCATCGGCGACGTAGAAGAGCGCGTCGTACGTGCCACCCGGAAAGCCGATGCCGAGCCCCGCACGCACGGCCGAGTGCGCGCCGTCGCAGCCGGCGAGATAGGAGGCCTCGCACTGCTCTTCGCTTCCATCGGGAAGCCTGAGTGTGGCGACGATGCTGGTGCCGCGATCGTCGAACTTCAGCAGCTCCGTCTGCCGCTCGACGGTCACGCCGACCTTGGTGAGCTCGGCTATCAACATCTTCTCGTGCTCGTCTTGCGCGAAGGTGACGAGCCCCGGAAACGGGCTCAATCCCGTGCCGATCTCGCGGATGTCGATGCGCGCGACGCGCTTTCCCGAGATCCAGAAGTTCGCGCCGGCAATACGCACGCAGCCCTGCAGCACGCCGTCGGCGATCCCCATCTGCCGATAGAGCTCGAGCGTGTGCGCCTGCACGCCCAGCGCGCGGGAAGTCGTACCGGCTTCCGCGGTCTTGTCGACGATGCGGACCGCGATGCCGGACTTCGTGAGCCAGAGCGCGAGGACGAGCCCCGTTGGGCCCGCGCCGGCGATGAGGACGGGAATCTGCTTCATGGTGAACGTGTGGCCGGCGGCGTGCGTACTATTCCAGTCGCCCTTACGCTTCTTTCGGAGAATATCATTGATGATGAAGATGTCGCTCGCCGCACTTTTTGCCACGTCCGCGCTTGCAATTCCCGCAACGCACACCCATCCCGTCGCTGTTGCGGCGCTCAGCGCCGTGCGCTATGTCGTCGCCCCAAACGGCAACGAGGCGCGCTACCGCGTGCGTGAGCAGCTCCTCCATCACGATCTTCCGAGCGACGCGGTCGGCAAGACGACGGCGATCACCGGTGGGATCTCTCTCTCACCCGCAGGTGAGATCGACGCTGCGGCATCGAAGATCACGATCGACGTCACCTCGCTCAAGAGCGATCAGGACCGCCGCGATGGCTACGTGCAGCGCCGCTTGCTGGAGACCGAGCAATATCCGACCGTCGTCTTCGTGCCGACGTCGATGACCGGTGCGAAGATGCCGATCGGGAGCGCGGAGCAGAGCTTCGACGTCGCGGGGAATCTCACGGTGCACGGTGTGACGAAGCCGATGGTGTGGCACGTGAAGGCGAAGAGCAGCGGTAACGATGTGACCGGGAGCGGGTGGACGCAGTTCACCTTCACCGACGTGCAGCTCGCGCAGCCGCGGGTGCCGGTGCTGCTGAGCGTCGCGGACACGATCAAGCTCGAGTACGACTTCCACCTGGTGAAGCAGCCGTAGCGTCGATCCGCTACAGCTTCAGCGAGGGCTGTTCGGCTAGACCTCCATTCCACCGCTCGATGTACGACTTCGTGTCGTACTTCGAGCGGGCGCGCTCGAGCGACATGGGGCGGATCGTTCCCCAGATCTTCCGCTCGGGGAAGGGGCGATCGAAGCGGCCGAAGCACCACTGGATGCCGGAGAAGCCGTTCGGGTCACGTCCGTCGATCGCGTACTTGTCGTTGAGGTACAACAGGATCCGGAGCGCGTCGCCGTAGCGCCTCGTCCAGAGGAGCACGGACTTCCCCCAGAGCTGCCGCACCGCGTTGTGCATTGTTCCGGACTGCACGAGCTCCTGCTGCGACGCGTTCCAGAGGTCGGAGTACGTCGTGCCTTCCTCGAGCTGCTTCAGCGAGTAGATGATCTCGCGTTCGTCGTCTTTGTGCGCGGCCATCGATTTTTGCGCCCACGCGGACGTGGCGCGGAGCTTCATGTAGTCGCGGTTGCGCAGACAGAAGTTGAGGGAGAGCTCGCGCCAGACGACGATTTCGTTGAGGAAGGATGCGAGCGCCGGCTCGGGTGCGTGCGCGCGTGCGGCGCGTACGACCTCCGCGGAGGAGATCATCCCGAAGTGCAGCCAGCGCGAGAGGCGGCTCGAGCCGCCTTCGTCCGATGGCTCGCGACGGCGCTCGTCGTAGGCGTCGAGGCCATCGGAGACGAACTCTTCGAGCCTCGCGCGCGCCGCCGTGAGTCCGCCGCTCACCTCGGCCACCGCGCCCACGCTGTGATCGATCTCGCACCGGGCGACCTCCGTCGCGATGTCGAGGCGTGCGAAGTCGAGCCAGTCGGCGTCGACGGATGCGAGCAGCGAGTCCTTCAGTTCGTGCTTCGGCGCGCGATCATCCACCGCTTCGAGATGCGCATCGAGGTTCTTCAGGAGCCTGCCGCGCATCGTGAATGCGGCCGACTGCTCGCGCGGGAAGTCCGCGGCAGGTGCGACGCCGACGCTGTCGACCATCACCACGCGGCACGGCACACGCCCGGCGAAGCGCAGCGTGCGATCGAGCACGCCGGCGGTCGGATAGAGATCGGTGACGACGAGCGCGGCGCGCGCGGCTATGCGATCTACCACACGGCGATCGTCGTCGCGCGTGCGGCGGAGTGCGAAACGGTAGGAGAGGCCGAGCGTGGCTGCGCGGGCGGCGAGCTCGCGGGCGCCCTGCAGCACGAAGGTGTGCACGCGCTCCGACGCGTACGGATAGGTCGGATCGAGGCCGTGGTGGATGAGGAGGGGGAGGCCGAGCCGGTCGGCCTCGAGGGTGGCGTAGCGGAGGGCCCAGTTCTCCTCGAAGCGCTGGGTGCTCGCCATCCAGTAGAGCACATAGTCGCCGTGTACCGGCGCTCGCTTGGCGAGGGGCACGGCACGCAGTGCGAGCTGCTCGCGCACGAAGTCGGAGTCGAGGGGATGAGCCACGGCTCCCGACATTGCACGGATGGAGCCACGGGAGAGTGCTCCCTCGCGCGGCGCGCGGCGTGGCTGCAATTTGTCGTCGTCACCAGCGAGGGGAGCGGTCGCACATGCCGGACGTGGAGATCGATGGCGCGCGGATCTGGTATACGATCGACGGTCGCGACGACGCGCCCGCCGTTCTGTTGCTGCACTCGCTCGGGACGTCTCATGCGCTGTGGGACTGGCAGCTCCCGTCGCTCGTGGACCGTTTCCGTCTCATTCGCTACGATGCACGTGGACATGGGAAGTCGTCCGCGCCGCCGGGAGAGTACACGATGGAGCAGCTCGGGCGTGATGCGCTTGCGGTGCTCGATGCCGCTGGCGCGCCGACCGCCGCGGTGTGCGGCGTCTCGCTCGGCGGTCTTACGAGCCTCTGGCTCGGCCAGAATGCGGGGAAGCGTGTGAGCAGGCTCGCGCTCTCGAACACCGCTGCGCACATAGGCACGAGCGCGACGTGGAGCGAGCGGATGCAGTTTGTGCGGGACAATGGAATAGAGAAGGCAGTAGCCCAGTCGACGCCGATCTGGTTCACAGCGGAGTTTCGCGCGGTGCATCCGGATGTCGTCGCGCGATTCGTGTCGATTGGCCGCGCGACGGCGGTCGACGGCTATCTGGGTTCGTGCGCTGCGCTGCGCGATGCGGATCTGCGGCGGGATCTGCACCACGTCACTGCGCACACGCTGGTGGTGGCGGGGGGTCAGGATGTGGTGACGACGGTGGCGGATGGGGTCTACCTGCGGGACAACATTCCGGAAGCGCGGCTGGAGGTGCTCGACACTGCGCACTTCGCGAACGTCGGACGTCCAGAAGAATTCTCGGAACTTCTGGACGAGTTTCTGAGCAGTTAAGGGCTGATCGAGGCGAACGGGCTCGCTATTGACATTACGTGAGTACTATCTTACGATATA
>JALYSW010000163.1 GCA_030854615.1 Gemmatimonadota bacterium | reverse complement strand
CCGTCAACGCGACGTCCTCGATCTTCCACCTCGGCGGCGCGACGCTCGACAACGAGTTCAACCACATCGCGCAGAAGTTCTGCCGCGGCTTCGGCATCGTCGCCGTCGAGAACCAGGCGCGGATCTGTCACAGCTCGAGCGTCCCGGGCCTCGGCGCGCGACTCGGTCGCGGCGCCGCAACGATGTTTCCGCGCGACATGTCGCACTCGGATTGCGTCGTCATCATGGGATCGAACATGGCCGAGTGCCATCCGGTGGCCTTCCGCTGGCCGCTCAAGGCACGGGTGAATGGGGCGAAGCTCATCCACGTCGATCCGCGCTTCACGCGTACGAGCGCCAACTGCGACATCCACGCGCCGATCCGCTCGGGCAGCGACATCGCCTTCCTCGGCGGGATCATCAATCACGTTCTCTCGAGCGACCGCTGGAACGGAGATCCCTTCTTCCAGAGCTTCGTCTCGTCGTACACGAACGCGTCGACGATCGTTTCGTCGGACTACCGGGACACCGAGGATCTCGACGGCGTCTTCTCGGGGTTGCGCGAAGGGAAAGAGGATGCGGACTGGCCGTTCAGCGGTGCGACGGGCGACTACGATCCGAAGAGCTGGCAATACGCCGGGAGCGCGACGAAGGTGGCGGGTGAGCAGGTCGCGTACACCGCGCGTGCAGGGCTGGAGGCGCAGCATCAAAATCCGCAGAGTGCGAAGCCGGGCTACGGGCCGGGTGTGCCGCGGAACTCCGGGACGACAGCGTCGCCGACGAAGTGGGACATCCTTGTGCATGCGCTGCTGAAGCCCACCCCGCAGCGCGACCCGGGCATGAAAGATCCACACTGCGTGCTGCAACTCCTCAAGCGCCACTACTCGCGCTACACGCCGGAGATGGTGGAGCAGGTGACGGGATGCCCGCGCGCGAAGTTCCTGAAGGTCGCGGAGACGGTGCTCGCGAATTCGGGTGCGGATCGCACGACGAGCTTCGCGTATGCGGTCGCATGGACGCAGCACACCGACGGCGTACAGATGATCAACTGCTGCGCGCTGCTGCAGCTCCTGCTCGGTAACATGGGGCGCCCGGGCGGCGGGATCATGGCGCTGCGCGGACACGCATCGATCCAGGGCTCCACCGATGTGCCGACGCTCTACCACTCGATTCACGGCTACATGAGCGCGCCATCGACGCTGAAGGAGCACGACACGCTGCACGATTTCCTGGCGACGGAGACGCAGCCCACGGGTTACTGGGCCAACACGCCGAAGTTCATGGTCTCCTATCTCAAGTCGATGTACGGCGACGCGGCGAAGCCCGAGAACGACTACGGCTACGGGTGGCATCCGAAGATCTTCGGAGACTTCTCGCACATCGCAATGATGTCGGCGATGGCGGAGGACAGGGTGAAGGGGATGATCGTCGTCGGGCAGAATCCGGCGACATCGCTCAACGCCTCGGCGCAGCGCATGGCGATGCGGAAGCTCGAGTGGCTGGTGGTGAAGGACAACTGGCTCACCGAAACCGCCACGCAGTGGAAGAACGGACCCGAGATCACCGATGGCTCGGTGAAGATCGAAGACATCAAGACCGAGGTCTTCTTCTTCCCCGCGACGCAGGTGGGCGAGTACAACGGAAGCTTCACCAACACGCAGCGGATGTTGCAGTGGCATTTCAAGGCGGCCGAACCGCCGCGCGACTGCCGCACGGACACATGGTTTTATTATCAGCTCGGCAAGCGCCTGAAGACGAAGTACGCGAGCAGCACGCTACCGCGCGACGAAGGATGGAATCATCTCGTCTGGGATTACGAGCGCGATTCGTCGTCGAACGAGGCGCCGGATGCGAAGGGGGAGCCGGATGAGCTCAAGCTGCTGCGCGAGATCAACGGCTTTCAGTCGAGCGATGCGTCGAAGCAGCTGAGTGGCTTCGCGGAGCTCAAGGACGACGGATCGACGACGTGCGCGAGCTGGATCTACTGCGGCGTCTTTCCGGCGTGGGACAGGAATTTGGCGGCGCGGCGCGAGCCGGATCCGCCGTCGCGCGCATTGGCCGAGGCGAGCTGGGGATGGGCGTGGCCGGCGAATCGAAGACTGCTCTACAACCGCGCGTCGGCGGATCCGTCAGGGAAGCCGTGGAGTGAGCGGAAGCGCTGGATCTGGTGGGATCCGAGCGCTCCGAACGCGCCTGATGCCGTGACCGGGACGACGCCGGCGCCGGGAAAGTGGGTGGGTTACGACGTGCCCGACTTCGCTGTCACGAAGGCGCCCACCGCTGCGGCGAAGAAGGGCGGCATCGGTCTCGATGCGCATTCGGGGACCGAGCCGTTCATCATGAAGCCCGATGGTCGCGGTTGGCTCTTCGTGCCGACGGGGCTCGTCGATGGTCCGTTCCCCGCGCACTACGAGCCGATCGAGTCGCCCGTGCACAACCAGCTGTACAAGCAGCAGTACAGTCCGGTGCTCAAGTGGTGGTCGAAGGGGAAGTCGTACAATCAGATCGCGGCGGTCGGCGATCCTCGCTATCCGTGCATCATCACGACGTACCGTCTCACGGAGCACTATCTCTCCGGCGCGATGAGCCGGTGGCTTCCGTATCTTGCGGAGCTGCAGCCGGAGCTCTTCTGCGAGATCGGCCGCGATCTCGCGCATGAGCGAGGGATTGCGAATCTCGATTTCGTGAAGATCACCTCGCCGCGCCACACCGTTCGCGCGAAGGCGCTGGTCACGAATCGTATCGGCTCCATGATGCTCGGCGGGAAGAAGGTGCATCACGTCGGGATGCCGTGGCATTGGGGATGGCAGGGGCTCGCGGTGGGCGACGTCGTGAACAATCTCACGAGCTGGGTGGGCGATCCGAACGTCTCGATTCACGAGGGGAAGGCGTTCGTGTGCAACGTGGAGAAGGCGTAGTGGGCACGCGCATGTTGCCCATCGTGGCGCAGAGCGCTGCGCCCGTGATGACGGTGGCGAAGCCGGAGCCCACTGGATTCTTCACCGACACGACCATCTGCATTGGCTGCAAGGCGTGCGAGGTCGCGTGCAAGGAGTGGAACCAGCTCCCCGCGCGCGGCGATGGCGGCGCGCATCTCGAGATGAGCGGGCAGAGCTACGACAACACGCTGAAGCTCAGCGGCGACTCGTGGCGCCACGTCAAGTTCATCGAGCAGTTCCCCGAGCCGTACGAAGGGCGCTGGCTGATGATGAGCGACGTGTGCAAACACTGCGTGCAGGCGCCCTGTCTCGAGGTGTGTCCCACCGGCGCGATCATCCGGACGGAGTTCGACACCGTCGTCATTCAGTCCGATACGTGCAACGGATGCCGGGACTGCATCGGCGCGTGCCCGTTCGGCGTGATTGGAATCAATCACGTGTCGAACACCGCGCAGAAGTGCACGCTCTGCTACGATCGCACGAGCGTCGGCCTCGAGCCCGCGTGCTCAAAGGCGTGTCCCACGGATTCGATCCAGTTCGGCCCGATCTCCGAGCTGCGCGTGCGCGCGGAGGCGCGCGCCGTGCAGCTGCGCGAGCAGGGCGAGACGCGCGCCTATCTCTACGGCGCGGATCCGAATGGCCCGCTCGGCGGACTCAACTCGTTCTATCTGCTCGTGGATGAGCCCGAGGTGTACGGGCTGCCGCGTGACCCGAAGATTCCGTCGCGCAATCTGGTGAAGGGATCGCTGCTCTCGAGTATCACCGCATTCGGAATGGCCGTGGTCGGTGCGATGACGCTGCGCGGTCGCCGCATGCGAGAGGTCGCCGAAACCGAGTCACCGGATCCGGTGAGCTAGCGTGCAGACGACTCTGCCGGGCACCTTCTTCACGGCGCCGACGGACTTCCGGTGGATCATCATCCTGTATTTCTTCATCGGCGGCATCGGCGGCGGCGCGCTCCTGCTCGCCGGGCTGCTCCGCCTCTTCGGGATGCCAGCGGACCGGGCGTACATACGAATCGCGAGCTTCCTCGCGGTGGTGTGCGCTGGTGTCAGTGCAATCCTGCTGATCGTCGATCTCTCGTCGCCCCTGCGCTTCTGGCACATGGTCATCCAGAATCACACGCTGCTACCGATGTTCAAATGGTGGTCGGCGATGTCGGACGGCGTGTGGATTCTGCTCGCCTTCAGCCTGTTCTCCTTCACCGCGACCATCGACGCCCTGCAAGAGCTGGAGTGGCCGGTTCTGCGCTATGCACGTTTCCTCTCGCGCTCGCCCTTCGCGGCAATCAGCGCGGTCGGCGGCATCGTCTCGGGCCTGTCGCTCGCGGGATATACGGGGGTGTTGCTCGCGGAAACGAATCGCCCGATCTGGTCGGATTCGTACTGGCTGGGGATCGTCTTCCTGCTGTCGGCCCTGTCGACGTCGATGGCGGCGTTGATGCTCCTGTCGCACTGGCGACGCGTGCACGAGTCGTCGACACTGGAGTGGCTCACGCGCTTCGATCTCATCGCGATGGCGCTCGAGCTGATCGCCATCGTGTGTTTCGTGCTCTCGCTGGGCGGGGCTGCGCAGGCGCTGTACAACGCGTGGGGAGTGGTGCTCGTGCTCGGCGTAATGGTCGCCGGGATCGCGGTGCCGTTCGTGCTGCAGCGTCGACCGAACCACAGTGTCGTGCTGTCTGCGTCGCTCGTGTTGGTGGGTGGATTGCTGCTGCGAATAGTCGTGCTCCTGGGATCGGAGCGCATCCACGTCGTGGGCACGCAGGTCGTGCGATGATGATCGTTCGCGGTGCGTGCATCGTCGCGGCGCTTGGAGTGCTCGCGGCGTGCACGAGCCCGGAGGCCAAGCGCACGCGTGGCGGTGGCGCCGGCGCGGATATTGGAAATCGGAGTGACTCGCTTCACTTGCACGAAGGATCGTCGATGTACGCGAAGACACCGTGTCTCTTGCCCAAAGCCGAATGCCCGGGACCATTGCCACAGTCGGGACTTCCGCAGGACTTCCCGGCGGAATCCAGGACACAGAAGTAGATCCTGCGTGGCAGCCGTGGCTCGATCTCCTCGAGATCTCGCTCGCGGAGCCTGTTGACGCGTGGCGCACTGCTGTGCGCGTGCGCGGAGATCGACGGGTGGGGGCGCCGCTCCTGGATGGCGCGCTGCTGCACATCGATGCGAGTCGAGCGAGGCTGCTCGTGGGCCGACTTGCGCACTCCGCCCAGCTCATGACCGACAGCTATGACGCTCCTGGGATGATCCGGGCGGCGATCGCGCGCGACGAGGAGACGTTGACCGGCATGGCGGAAGACTCCGGGGTATTGGCCGGCGCGTTCGCGGTCGTCGCGCAGTCGGCCGCAATCCCGATCCTTCGCGCAGCGGCGGCGCTGCTGGACGCGAGCGCCGCGAGCGGCTGGCAGCGGAGCTACTGCCCCGTCTGCGGTGCGCGGCCGACGTTGGCCGAGGTGCGCGGGATCGAGCGCGAGAGACGATTGCGGTGCGGCGCGTGCAGCGCTGATTGGCCGCTCGCGCTCCTGCACTGCGCGTTCTGCGACGAGATCGATCATGAAAAGCTCGGAATGTTGAGCGTGGAGGGGGAGGGGCAGCTGCGCCGCGTAGAGACGTGCGAGGGTTGCCACGGCTACCTCAAGACGGCAACGACGTTCGACGCGCTCTCCTTTCAGGCGCTCATGCTGCTCGATCTCGCCACCATCCCGCTCGACATCGTCGCGCACGAGCGAGGATACGCGCGTCCGCCGCAGCCGGGATGGGCGCCGCACGTGGAGCTTGCGATGTGATCACGCCGGCGCAGCTGTGTCGCGGCATGCTCGATGGCCTCGACGCGAGCGAGGGCAGAAGGAAGCGCCGCTCGCGCAACACGATGGCGGATTCCATCGGACTGGAAATTCAGCGGGAGATGCTTACATGCGCGGTGCGCGACGAGCCGGACGCTGCGGGCTTCGAGCGGTGGCTGCAGGAGCGATGCGTTGCGCAGGGCGAGAGCGATGGCGCGCATCGCGCGATGGCGCTGATGATCTGGCACGAGTGGCAGCTCGCATCGCAGCTGGAGGATGGGAGCGCGTGGCTCACGACGGGGGCGCGATCGGACGATCGCGAGGAGGAGGGAGCTGATGCGACGTAAGCTGGTAGGGCCGACGGCGCTGCTGGCGCTCACCGCTGCTTCGGGATGTGTGCAGAGCGCGGAGAAGCGCGCGGAGCGCGCGTCGGCGCGCGCCAGCGAGGCCGCACCAGTCCGCGCATCGCCCACCGTGCAGCGAGTGATGATCCCGCCAGACTCCGGGCGGCTCCTCTACGATGCGCCGACGGACCTGTCGGACACGACGACGCGGGCGGCGAAAGCGCCGTCATCGCCGTAACGCGTTCGATGCTCGCCCTCAGCGAGGCCCGCATTGGCCGACGCCGGTCCAGCCCTCTCGTTCTTCGACTGCGACTGCACGCGTCTCATGCTCAGTACCGCGGAGGGAGAGGCGACGGCGACATCGGTGCTCTATTTCTTCATCTCGGACATCGATGCCGTGAAGCGCGAGATGGTCGGAAGGGGCGTGCAGTTCATCGACGAGCCGCACATGATCGCGAAGATGCCCGATCACGAGGTCTGGCTGGCGGCGTTCAGGGATTCGGAGGGGAACATGCTGGCGCTCATGGAAGAGCGGCGGTAGCAGTACCGGTGGCAACTTCGAGGAGTGCTCGCAGCCGCTCGCGAAGATGATCTGTACGGGAGCCAAAATAAACGAGCACTAGTCCCGCGATTGGAATCGGCGAAATCAGGATCGCGTACACGAGCAAATGCACGAGAAATTCGACGCCTGGCGATGCGAATCCCGTCCATCTGTCGTCCGCCACCGGCATTACGATCGCCGCTCCGAAGCCGCCGAACCACACGAGCATGAAGGGGCGCGTAAACCAGTTGAGCCGATAATACGTCCTGAGAACACTGCCGCCGGTCGCGAGCCGAACGGATGACCACGCGCTCGCCGAGGACCGCGTCGAGTTTCGTAGCTACGCCGCGAAGATCGGTAGCCGCACTCGCATCCGTCGCCCCGCCTCGATCACGCCGCCCCCGAGCACTCGCTCCCCGTCATACACCACCAGCGACTGCCCCGGGCTAATTGCGCTCACCGGCTCATCCAGCGCCAGTTCGATCTCATCCCCCTCCACCCTCACGATCTCCGCCCTCGCCGCCACCGCGTGATGCCGAATCTGCACGCTCACCTGCGCCCCAACCCCCGGCGCCTCGCACACCAGCCAGTTCATCTCCCGCGCGATGATCCCGCTGCCAAGCAGCTCCTCCCTCGGCCCAATCACCACTTCGCGCGCGCCAGGGCGAATCGCGACGACGAACATCGGCTCCGCATACCCGCCCGGCAGCCCTCTCCGCTGCCCGATGGTGAACTTCGCGAATCCCTCATGCTCTCCAACTCTCCGCCCATCGCTCAACACGAAATCCCCGCGCGACAACGCCGGATCCCCAACCGCGAGATGCTTCGCGAGCACGACGGTATGGTCTCCACCAGGCACGAAACAGATGTCCTGACTCTCCGCCTTCTCGGCCACGACGCTCAACCCTAGAGCACGCGCCCGCGCCCGCGTCTCCACCTTCGTCAGCGCGCCAACGGGCAGCAGCATCCGGCTCACCACCGCGCGATCGATGCCCCAGAGGAAGTAGCTCTGATCCTTCGCGGGGTCGAGTCCCCGATACAGCTCGCCCCCAATCGCCCGCGCGTAGTGTCCCGTCGCGATCCACTGCGCGTCGAGCGCGTCCGCCTTGTGGAGCAGATCCCGGAACTTCGTGAACGAGTTGCACCGCACACACGGAATCGGCGTGCGACCTCGCGCATATTCATCGACGAAGTTCTGCAGCACGTCACGACCGAACGCGTCCTCCATGTTCAGCACGTAGTGCGGAACGCCGAGGCTCTCGCACACCCGGCGCGCGTCGTCGATCGAGTCGAGGGAGCAGCACGGACGATCGGGGACCTCGTCGCCGTAGCAGAACAGCTTCATCGTCGCGCCGATCACGTCGTAGCCCTGCTCGACGAGCATCGCCGCCGCCACCGAAGAATCCACGCCGCCACTCATCGCGACGAGCACGCGCTCGCGCGTCACCTCGCCGCGCATCTCAGCTCGCGACGCCCGCGAGGCGCCGCGCCTTCGAGATGAGGGCGGGGAAGAGCTGCACCACCCGCTCGATGCACGCATCTGTCGTGAGCGATCCAAGGCTCATGCGCACGGCGGCGATCGCGAGCTCGCGCGGCACTCCGATCGCCTCGAGCACGTGCGACGGATCGACGGACCCGCTCTGGCACGCCGAGCCGCTCGAGCATGCGACCCCCGACATGTCGAGCGCCATCAGCATCGACTCGCTGTCGGTTCCCGGAACCGAGATGTTCAGGATGTGCGGCGCGCGCGGCGCTCCGGCGCCATTCACCACCGCATCGGGAATGCGCGTCTCCAGCTCCCGCTGCAGATAGTCCCGCATCTTCTGGAGCTTCGGCATCTCCGTCGCGAGCTCCTCCTCCGCGAGCTCTGCTGCGCGCGCGAGCGCCACCGCCGCCGCGACGTTCTCCGTGCCCGGGCGCACGCCCCGGTTCTGCGAGCCACCAAACTGCAGCGGCTCGACGAATGTCCCGCGCCGGATGAACAGCGCGCCGATTCCCTTCGGCGCGCCGATCTTGTGGCCCGACAGCGATAGCATGTCGAAAGGCGCGGTCTTCGCACTCACCGGAATGTGCCCGAACGCCTGCACCGCATCGGTGTGAAAGAGCACGCCGCGCGACTTCGCCCGCGCCGCGAAGTCCGCGATCGGCTGCATGGTGCCGATCTCGTTGTTCACCCACATGATCGAGCAGATCGCGACGTCCTCCTGCACGAACGCATCGAAGCTCTCGTCACGCACGAGCCCCGCGCCATCCACCACGAGCGTCCGCTCCTCGGCCCCCTCGTGTGCGGCCTGATGCGCAGCGGCGATGATCGCCTTGTGCTCGATCGGCGTCGTGACGACGGCGCGCTTCGATGGACTCTTCTCGCGCAGCAGGCGCCAGCTCCCGAGAATCGCGAGGTTGTCGGACTCGGTACCGCCGGAGGTGAAGACGATCTCGTCGGCGTGCGCGCCGAGCGTTGCCGCGAGTCGCTCGCGTGCCTCGTCGAGCGCCGCACGCGCCTCGCGCCCCCAGCGATGGATACTGGACGGGTTGCCGAACTTGGGGCCGTAGAACGGCTCCATCGCGGCATAGACTTCCGCTCTGACGGGTGTCGTCGCGGAGTGGTCGAGGTAGACCGGTGCGGGCATACCCAAAGTTAACGTTTCACCGTCCGCGCGGAATGGCGCGCCCGGTTAGTGCCTTTCCGGACCCTCGGTAGTCGCCGGAGTCGTCTTCGTGAAGCCCAGCACGGACTCCACGCGGGCCGCGCGAGCCATGTCGATCGCCGTTTTCATGTATTTGGCGGCGCCGGCCGAGTCTCCCTGCATCCTCGTCAGATCGCTCAGAAGCGCCGCGGTGATCACGTAGCGTAGCGGAATGTCCGACGATGCCTTGTCGACCCACTCGCCGCGCTTGAGCAGAGCCGCAGGTGCCTTGTAATCGCTCCACAGTGAATCAGTGCGCGGGAGATCGAAGAAGCCGTAGCCGGGCACCTCGACGAAGCGCTTGCTGGCGACGATCGGCGTCGGGAAGAGCTTCGAGACGAGCCCCTGATTCGCGATGTACTTGCTCAGGCCGAGCGTTCGCGGGTATGAGCCCGACGTGAAGTACAGCGGACGATTTGGATAGCCGTCCTGAATCACACGCAGCACGATGATCTGATCCTTGAAGAAGTCGCCCGGCGGGATCACGGCCTCGATCGAGTCTTTCTTGAACAGCTGCGCCTGCGGAAGCGACATGACCTCCGGCAGCGCATCTGCCTGCTCGAGCGTGAGACTCACCGGCGGACCGTTGGGGAGCGGCCACTGCCGGCCGCGATAGACGATAGGCCCCTTCGCCGCATCGTACGGATAGATTGGACGACGGATCATCTGTCGCACGTACCAGTCCGTGCGCAGGAGCGACGTGACGGCGACGGTGACGTCACGCCGCACGCCCTCGACTTCCTGCGCGTACCAGAGCGGAAAGGTGTCGTTGTCGCCATTGGTGATCAGCACGCCGTACGGCTCGACGCTGTTGAGCACATCGGCTGCCCAGTCGCGCGTGAAGTTGTCGCCGTGCCGGGACGCCGCGCGCCAGTTCGTGATCAACGGAATGAGCGCGAGCAAGAAGACCGGCGTCGTCATTAGCCAGTTCCGGCGCGGGATGCGCGATGCCACACCATCCGACTCCGGCGACAGCAGCGCGGCGAGCTGCTCCCACACGAGCACGATGCCGAGCCCCGCCCACACGCTCCAGGCCGAGAAGCCCCACAAATAGAAGTAGTCTCGATCGCGCACCTCGCGCGGCACCGTGTTGCCGAGCTCCGGCGCCTGCGAGTAGCCGTACTTGAAGTTCATGTAGAAGATCAGCGCGAGCGTGATCGTGAACATGAGCGGTCCGAAAAATCCGAACGAGTACCGATCCCGCTTGAAGTGCGCGTAGCCACCCGCGACGCCCAGCACGAGATAGATCCCAGCGAGCAACCCTTGCAGCCCGCGCGGCGCCGTGCCGTATGGGTCGCGCAGCCACTGCCACTCGAAGTACATCCAGAACATCCCGACCTGCGCGGGGAAGGACACCTGCCGCTCGTCGAGCGGCGGCTTCCCGTACTGGACGCGGTTGATGTTGTCGGCGAGTCTGCTGCGTGCCGTCGCATTGAAGGTGCACGAGAGCTCGAACTTCGTCGTGCATCCCGTCGCCTCGCCTTCGTTGATCGCGGGAAAGTGCCCGGCGCGAATCGGCTCGACGAGAAACGGCGTGAGCCCAACGACGAACGCCGCGCCGATCGCAAGCAACAGCTTCCATCTGAGCAACGTCGTCGGACGACGGAACAGCACTGCCGCGCCCACCGCCGGCGCGACGAGAAAGCCTGCCGGGTGATTGGTGTAGCCGAGCGCGATGAGGAAGCCGATGAGCACGAGCAGCCGGTCCGCGGTGCGCTCGTCGGGGTTGTCGCACCAGAGCACGGTCAGCCACGACACGATCGCGAAGAACGCGAGCGACACCGTGTACACTTTCTCGTTCACCACGCTCTGATTCCACACCGTAAACGCCGTCGCGCCGAGGAGCGCCGCGGCCGCGGCGGAGCCGAGCTGCATCCATCGCTCGGGGAGCCACTGGCTCACTACGCGCTCGACGACGAGGAACCACGTACCGGCCGACGCCGCGCTGCACAGCGCCGCGAGGACGTTGATGCGCGTCGCCGCGTTCCCGCCTATCGGCAGAATCGAGAAGACGTGCGCAATCAGCACGAAGAATGGATTCCCCGGCGGATGCGGAATGCCGAGCACCTGTGCGGCGGCGATGTACTCGCTCGTGTCCCACATCGCGGTGTTCGGCGCGAGCGTGGCGAGGTAGAGTGCAAAGATCGCGAGCGACACGAGCGCCGCGACGCCGTAGGAAGGATTCTGCTCTGGAGCGACTGGAACATCGCGGCGCGGTGCGCGGCGCGTCTGCTTGCTTGGTGGCATTGACCGGATCAGAAGGTAGAAACG
>JALYSW010000130.1 GCA_030854615.1 Gemmatimonadota bacterium | reverse complement strand
TCTGGGGTGCGCGCTTGCCACGAGCCATTGAGCGGCCACGAGTAGATCGCGTACATGCCGCGCAGCATCCCTTCGATCAACATGCGCGGCAGGCCATCGTGCTTCGTGATGCGCAAAATGCATCCCGCTTTTGAGTAGAGCGACTTCATGTCGTCGACCCAGCCGAGGCTCTCGACGTTCGGATGCGAGGTGAGCGCATGCGTCTCGTCTGCGATGATGATGAATCGAAGATCGCGATTCGCCTCGATCACTCGCTGGACGATCTCGAATCCGTAGAATTCCTTTTGCGTGCCGGGCAGATACATGAGGATGGGCCGCACGTGATCGGTGGACTCCGCGACTTCCGACGTCACGAGATCGGGATCGAGAGGCGAGGGCACAACCTCCGCGTGGATCCCGACGCTCGCCAGCTCGCTCGAGAGATGCGGGGCGACTGCGACGTTCGTCGACACGATACCATCGAGCCGCGATGCGCTTCTGCGAACATCTTCGCGCGCCAGCACGTTGAGCACATCGGAGCCAACCCACCAGCGAACGATCGGAACGTTCAGCGCAACGGCCATCGCGAGCTGGCTAAGAGTGTACGCCGGCATCGCATGGTACCAGATCACGACGATGGCCTCCGCTGAGCGGAGCTGACGGATCCACTCAGCTCTCGTCAGATCATGGAGGGTGACGGAGATTACAGTGCGGCCCAGAGCTCGCATCGCTCTTGCGAGCGTCACGGATGGTGCCGATCGCGACGCTCCCTGTTCCACCACTACGATGCATTTGTTCTGCTCGGGCGCCACATCCACCGAGGCGATCCTGGCTTGAGCTCGCTCCTCGTCCGTTGTCAATGCTATACCTGCAGGAATGCAATGAAGGGCTGCACACATGCGACCGCGCGAGGTCGCCTCGAATCGCTATGTTCGTGTGCAGGATGTTGAACGCAGAATCCGTACTCGCGAGCCGCGCGCGCATCGATTGTGTGGTGAATGTATCCGTGCGCGACGCGAGCGTCGAATCAGCTCCACGGAAGTTCTACCCGGGCGAATTTTCGGCCCCCGCTGTGCACTTTGTCGGAGAAGCGCTCGTACTCGAGCTGGCACCCGAGCGCAGCACGCGCGCGAGTTGCACGGTGCGCCGATGCACGCGCGTCGCGATCGCGCGAATGCCCTCCGGCCGGGCGTCGACGTCCTGCAGCGGCTTGGTCCTGAGACGATAGAGTCATCTTTGAGCGTCCACGCGCGAATCGACAAAGCCGGCTCGCGCAGGGCCTTGACATGTTTTGAAACCGACGGTTGCGGCAGGCGAAGATGATGCATTAGCTCGCCCACGGAGCGATCGGAAGAGGCAAGCAGGCTCAGGATGGCACGTCGGTGCGGTTCGGCGAGGACGGCGAACGTGGACTCATAAACTGCATATACCTCTACGCGCAAATACCTGTCAAGGGATACTACGTACCAGGCGCCGCGTTTCGCAGCTTCATCGTGCACGAGCCCAGTGGAATCATCGCGGCGGTGAGCGAGAGGTCCTTCACATCCAGCCCGCGCAAGTAGCGCAGCATCTCCGTCTCGGACCGATGTCGCGAGAACGCCGGGTGCGTCATGAACTCCGTCTTTCGCGTGAGCGTTTCGGGAATGATGTCGCGCGGCGTGATGCTGCGTTCGTCTACCAGCGCCGGAATCATCTGCTGCGCTGCCGCGAAGCACGCCCCGATCTCGGCAGTGGACGGACGGCCATCTGTGGTGCGCAAGTAAGTGTGGTCCTGTTCGGCTCGTAGACCGCAGCCCACTGCTGGCGGCAAGCTCTGCCATCCTGCGCCTCAGCATCTTCGCAGGCAGTACTGGTTCGCCGAAGTCACACCTGTTGCGCTATGGGATATGGGCGCCACGCCCGCGCCCTCGCGCCCCTTCGCCAGTCTTTACGAGGACCGGATTCCAGTGCGCCAAGCACCACGGGGCATGCCAGTAGATCCTGATAGATTTGAGCCACGCTACGCATGCCAACCGCAGGCTGAAGCGCCTACGAAATCGGCTTCGACTGAGAGGCGGAGACCCATGGATGCTCGGAGGAGCTCCTAACATTGAGTACACCAGCATCGGTGGCCGCCTCTCCCGTCGTGTCGATCGTGGTACCGGCTTTCAACGCGGCGGCATATCTCGACGGAGCTTTGTACTCGTTGCGAGCGCAAACACTAGCAGATATAGAGATCATTGTCGTCGATGACGGATCGACCGATGGTACTGGCGACGTCGCGAGAAAGCATGTCGCTGAGGACGCTCGTGTGCGCCTTATCAGTCGAGACCTGCCGTCCGGCAAACCGTCGTGCGCTCGCAATCAGGCCCTTCGCGAAGCGCGTGGCCGCTACATAGCGTTTCTCGATTCGGACGACACGTCCGTGCCCCACCGCCTCGAGTCCGCGTTGAATGCACTGCAAAGCACTGGCGCACGCTTCGTATTCGCGGACGTGCAGAGATTGTATCAGGAGACCGGGGAGCTCGTGCCCGTTGGGTCATTGGCGGCGATCGACTTCACCCGTGTGGCCGCTTCGTATCTCCAGCACGTTCAGGGAGACATCTTTCTGTGCGCACCCGCATTTCCGGCATATCTCCTGACGCACATCGTGGTCAACACGCCCACCGTGGTGTTCGACCGCCAGCTGCTCAGCGAGGAGCAAACGTGGTTCGATGAGTCACTCGTTTGTGCCGAGGACGTCGACCTGTGGTTTCGCTGGGCCGAGCATACGCCGATTGCGTACATCAACGAGGTGCACAGCGTCATTCGCAAACACTCCGCGAGTCTCACGGCCTCTCAACCGGTCAAGACGCACATTGACGGCGTTGCGGTACGGTCGAAGCATTTTCAACGGCTCAAGCCGACCATGACAAAAGCGGAAATTTCCGCCGTCGAGCACGACCTGAGCAGGCGGCAATATCACGTCGCCTATGCACAATGGTGCTCAGGAGAGGCAAGCAGTGCCCGCTCCTGGTATCTCGGGAGCTGGGTCTCGAATCCATCAGCCGCCGCTGCCGTTGGATATGTCAAGTCGTTCATTCCACGCGCGCGACTCGTCGGTTTGGCACGAGCCCTCGGCCGAGACGCGGATTGAGCTAACTTTCAGGGTCTGCCATGAAGGCGTGCTGAAGACTGCGACGAGTCTTCCCGCTGACTTCGTTCGTCTATAGCGTGCGCCACTCGAACATCGCCATCAAGGCGTTTGGCGGGGCGTTCTTCGTTGACTCGCTGGATTTCGCGACGGCGAGCCTGGTCGGCGCCGCGAATCTCGTCACGAAGATCTACTTTCCTCGCGAAGTTCTCCCGCTGTCGTCAATCGGCGCCCAATCGTTTGATTCGTCGATCGGGTAGCTCTCGCTGGCGGTCGTTCTGCCATTTCTAGGCGTGAGGCTGGACGCGAACTTCGTCTGGGTCCCGCTCCTGATCGCGCTGCTCGTGCTCTTCACCACGGCCGTGTCGCTCCTTCTGAGCTGTGCCAACCTGTTTTTCAGAGACGTCAAGTACACCGTGCAGGTCGTGCTCATGTTCGGCATTTTCTTCACGCCCATATCCTTCTAACCCGCAATGCTGGGACCTCGCGGCATCTCGCAATGCTCAATCCCCTTACATGAATACTCGAGGGGCTGCGTCTCACCATCGTCAACGGACGAAGCTTTCTGAAGCCGATAAGCGTCGTGGTGAAGGGAGTCGAGCCTTCCGTGTGGGAGCCATGGGAACTCGCCTACTCAGCAATACTGGCCGTCGGTGGCGTTCTCGGATCGGCGCCCATGTTCCGGCGTCTGCCGCACCTCTTCGCAGAATACGTTTGAGATCGAATGACCGACCTCGCCATTCAGATGAACGCCGTGTGGAAGAATGAACGCCGTGTGGAAGAAATTCCATCGCGGCAAGCGTCACGACAGCTTGCGCGATCTCATTCCTGCGGTCGCGAGGCGCCTCGCTCAAGGAGCTCCGCCGGCGCGTGAACTCCGCGAAGTCGAATTCTGAGCGCTCCGAGATGTGTCGTTCGAGGTGAAGGGCGGCGATGCGCTCGGGATCATCGGTCATAACGGCGTCGGAAAGTCTACGCTCCTCAAGGTTCTCACGAGGTTGCTCCGCCCCACCCCCCGGACCTACCAGACGCATGGCCGAGTCGGTGCGCTCATCGAGGTTACCGCCGGTTTTCGCCAAGACCTGACTAGAAGTGAAGATATTTTTCTGAACGGTGCCATCATCGGGATGAAGCGAGCAGACATCCAGCGACGGTTCGATGCCATCGTCGCCTTCTCCGGCATTGGCGAATTCGTCGACACGCCCGTCAAACACTACCGCTCGGGCATGAATGCGCGCCTGGGATTCTCGATCGCGGCGCATCTCGTTGCTAAGCGTCGCCCAACCGCTAACTTCGTCGTCCCTCTCCCCCGCATCGTGCCATGACTTTCCTACAGACGCTCATTGACTCCGCCGTGGTTGGCGCAGAGTGGCTGAGCCTGGAGTGGCCGAGGCCGAGGCGATCCGTGAGCGCCCCATCTGGCCGCCATCTGGCACTCTTCGCGTGGGCGCTTCCGCCGCACAGCGGCGCCGGCGTACATCGGCCCCTCTCGTTCATGCGCTACGGTTCCGGCGCGGGATGGCGTATCGATGCATTTTGTGGCGAGCCGCTCGACGAGCAGCGCCGGCACGGAGAAGAGCTTCTCTCCCGCGTACCGCGCGAGGTCAGGCTGCATCCGGTGCCGCGCTCCCCACGGCAACCATCGTATCGGTTTTTTACCCCCATCGATGGCGGGCTCACGAACGCGCTGGCATTCGCACACCATGCGAGTACGACATTGGCAAATGATCCTCCCGATGTCGTGCTCGCGTCCGGGCCGCCGTTCAACATGTTCGTGTCGGGACTTCTGGTGTCGCGTCACTTCGGCGTGCCGCTCGTACTGGACTACCGTGACGAATGGACCGAGTGCCCGTCCGATTTCGTCAACAAGGACGGCAATGATCTCGCCTGGGAACGCCGCTGCCTGCGCGCCGCGGATGCCGTCCTGTTCACTACGGAATCGCATCGCCGACACCAGCTTGCCACGTTCCCGGAGCTTCTCGCGCACAAAGCTCACGTCGTCCCGAACGGCTGGGAGCCCGAAGACTTCGTGAAAGATGAGCGCGAGTCCTGCGTCGTGGACTCCAATCACGCCACCGTCCTACGTGTGGCCCATGTTGGCACGCTGGCCGCGCACACCCCGCCAAACGACTTTCTCGACAGCTTGCGGCAATTGCTGACGGATGATCTTAGCTGGGAACCCCGCCTCAGGATTCAATTCGTCGGTCGTCGTGGGCCGGCGGCCGACGCGGCTCTGCGAGCGTTTCAATTTCACACCGTGCTTGAGGAATTCGATCAAGTGGGGAAGCGCGAGGCGAACCGGCGTATGCAGGAGAGCGATGGGCTCCTCCTGCTCTGCGATCCTGATCTCGAGCGCTACCTGCCAGGTAAATTGTTTGACTACCTGGCGTCGCGTCGGCCCGTGCTCGTGTTCGGGTCTCCGGGCGAGGCCGCATCGCTGGTTGATCGACTCGGCGCGGGGGTATTCTGCCCGTCCGGTTCCGGCGTCGCTCTGGGCGATGCACTCCTGCGATTGCGGAAATTGGATATGGCGGGCCAGCGCGACTCTATCGATGCGTGGCTGCAGGAGCATCGCCGGGACGTGCTGGCCGCCCGTGCTTTCGCGGTCATTGACTCCGTTCGCCGACGTAGCTGAAGAGATCCGCCGCATCGTCGGATGCCAGGCCAGCCGCGCTTCGCGGTCAGGCGCCGTAGACGAGGACTCGAGCAAAGCCCCGTTCACTCGCCTTGATCTGAGTGAATCGCCCCGGAATTGCCGGAGGCTCCCAATCGTGAGAGGATGGGAGCATGACAAAACGGGAGCGGTTTTCTCCTGAGGTCAAGGAGCGGGCAGTGCGGCTGGTGCGCGAGCATCAGGTGGAGTACGACACACAGTGGGGAGCGATCACCTCGATCGCGAGCAAGATTGGGTGCGCCGCGGAGACGCTGCGACTCTGGGTGCGGCGAGCGGAGCGCGATGCCGGGCAGCGACCCGGGCTCACCACCGAGGAGCAGCAGCGGCTGAAACTCCTGGAGCGGGAGAACCGCGAGCTGCGGCGCGCGAACGAGATCCTGCGCAAGACATCCGCGTATTTCGCTCAGGCGGAGCTCGACCGCCGCGGGCGATGATGGTGGCGTTCCTCGACGCCCATCGCCGAGCGTACGGAGTCGAGCCGATCTGCGCAGTGCTGCCGATCGCTCCGTCGACCTACTATGAGACGAAGGCGCGCGAGCGGGACGCGACGCGGCTTCCCGCGCGCACGCAGCGCGATGCGGTGCTGCGCGAGGATATCACACGCGTGTGGCGGGCGAATCATCGCGTGTACGGCGTACGGAAAGTGTGGCGCCAGCTCGGACGCGAAGGGATCCGCACCGCGCGGTGCACGGTCGCGCGACTGATGGGCGCCGAGGGCCTGCGGGGCGTCGTGCGCGGCCGTCGGGCGCGGACCACGATCCCGGAGTCGGAGCAGAGCGCCCGTGCGATCTGGTCGAGCGCACCGTCGTGGCGAACCGTCCGAATCAGTTGTGGGTCGCGGACTTCACGTACGTGGCCACCTGGCGGGGCGTCGTGTACGTCGCGTTCGTGATCGACGTGTTCTCCCGACGTATCGTCGGGTGGCGGGCCAGTGCGTCGATGCGGACGGACCTCGCGCTGGAGGCGCTCGAGCAAGCGGTGTACGACCGGGCCATCGATGGGCCACTGGTGCATCACAGCGATCGCGGCTCGCAGTATCTGTCAATCCGCTATACCGAACGACTGGCAGAGGCGGGCATCGAAGCATCAGTCGGCAGCCGAGGCGATGCGTATGACAACGCCTTCGCCGAGTCCGTGATCGGGTTGTACAAGACGGAGGTGATCCGCCACGCCGGGCCGTGGCGCGGTTTGGAAGACGTCGAGTTCGCGACGCTCGAATGGGTCGCGTGGTTCAACACGTGTCGGTTGCTCGAACCGCTCGGCTACCTTCCCCCAGCGGAATTTGAGGCGCAGTTTGATCAGCTCGCAGCAACACCAGTAATCACTGGGGCACTCAACTAACTGAGTCTCCGATGAATCCGGAGCGATTCAGATAGCCCTCGCGCCGCAGCAACACATGAAGCCGCTTGTGCCCATAGCGCACGCGTACGTGCGCGAGCTTGCGCAAGCGTTGCCGCAGCGGCTCCGATGTCGCGCGCGTGCTCACGTAGCGCACCATCGATCGCCTCACGTGCCCGACCCCGCACGCCCGACGCTCGGAGACGCGATAGGCCTCGCGCACCCACGCGATCCAGCCCCGCCGCAGCGCCGGGCTCACCATTTGTTTCGCAGCGACTCCTGCAGGATCGTCTTGTCGAGACTCAAATCGGCGACCAACTGCTTGAGCTTGCGATTCTCCTCCCGCAGTTGCCGGAGCTCGCGAATCTCGGGCGTTCTCATGCCGCCGAACTTCTTCTTCCAGCGGTAGAACGTCGTCTCCGTCACTTGCAACTTGCGGCAGAGCTCCGTCACGGGCGTTCCGCTCTCGGCTTGTCGCGGTGCTGCCGCGACTTGCTCCGGCGTGTACCTGCTTGTGCGCATCGTGCTGTCCTCCGCCTCGCTCGCGAGGCTCTTGGCCAGCTCTAAATTACGCCCATAATGTGTGGCTCACTGGACCAGTTTCCGGGAAGAAGACCACGGGGGGACTTGTAATTACCGGATGTGTGATGGGCGCGGTGCTTGGCGAAGTCATACTCTGCGGCTATGTCAGCATCGTCGATCCGATGCCACCCGTGCGCGCTCTCGTCGGTCTATTCACGGTCGGCGCGTCCTGCGGTGCGGTGGTCGGAACCGTGCTCGCGCCCATCGCCCGCAGACTCTCGCTGGAGAACGCCCCCGAGCCCCCCGTCGCCTCCGACGTTGGGGCGCCGTAGCGACACCTCTAGTGTCGATGTCGCCTTGGCACTCCGTTTCGCGATCTATTCTGTGGCGGCACGTGCCAGGATCTCCCGGCACGAGCGCGCGCACGAACCGACGACTTCGGGAGCTGCGCATGAAGACCCTTCTGGTGTTACCCGCGACTGCGCGTCTGCCTCTTGGCGATGACGTCGATACCCGAGCGACGACCGAGCGGATCGCCGGCGCGTGGGTGGGATTTCTGCTCAATGGCACGAACGCCCCCGATCGCGCAGTGGCCTACGGCCCCCAGGAACGCGCGGAGACGATCGATGGCATATCCGCGCTGAACAATCTCAAAACCGGCGACATCGTCTTCACTGGGAGATCGACCGCCGACACCGTCGGCATTGCCGTCGACCGCGACGCCGAGATCCTCAGCTACACGGGGAGCTATGGCAGTCCGGCCAGTGCTTCGGGCTCCGAGGCTGCAAAGGCCATCTCCCGCACGCTCGAATTCATTCGTCAGTAGCTCACCCTACAGCTCGCATTCGATCGAGGGATCGACCCGCCTTCTCGCGGCACTTCCACGTCGATCGACGTGAGCCTCATGTTTGCGCCCCGCCTACTCGTACGCCGACACCGGCGGGCAGCTGCAGATGAGATTCCGATCACCGAACATGTTGTCCACGCGCGCAACCGTCGGCCACACCTTCCGCGCGCGCAGCCCCGGCGCCGGAAACGCCGCCTTCTCTCGCGAGTACGGCCGATCCCAGTCATCGGCCACGACCTGCGCGAGCGTGTGCGGCGAGCGCCGCAGGACGTTCTCATCGCGCGACGCGACGCCGATTTCGATCTCGCGAATCTCCTCGCGAATCGCCAGTAGCGCATCGACGAAGCGGTCGAGCTCCTCCTTCGACTCGCTCTCCGTCGGCTCGACCATCAGCGTCCCAGCCACCGGGAACGACACGGTCGGCGGATGGAAACCGTAGTCGATCAGCCGCTTGGCGATGTCCTCGACGTCGACGCCCGCGCTCTGCTTGAACGGGCGCGTATCGAGAATGCACTCGTGCGCGACCAGCCCGTTCGTCCCCGAGTACAAGAGCTCGTACTCACCACTCAGCCGTTTTGCGATGTAGTTCGCGGAGAGGATCGCGATCTTCGTCGCGTACACGAGCCCTTCCGCCCCCATCAGCTGGATGTAGAGCCACGAGATCGGCAGGATGCTCGCACTCCCCCACGGCGCGGCACTCACCGTCCCCTCCGCGCGCGCGTGGCCGAGCGGCACGAGCGGATGATCCGGGAGAAATTGCGCGAGATGCGCGGCGACGCCGATCGGCCCCATCCCCGGTCCCCCGCCACCGTGCGGGATACAGAACGTCTTGTGCAGATTGAGGTGACAGACGTCGGCGCCGAGGTCGCCGGGGCTGCACAGTCCGACCTGCGCGTTCATGTTCGCGCCGTCCATGTAGACTTGTCCGCCGTACTCGTGGACGATGTCGCAGAGCTCGCGAATGGAGCCCTCGAACACTCCATGCGTCGACGGATAGGTAACCATCAACGCCGCGAGATTTCCCGCGTGCTCCTGCGCCTTCGCGCGCAGATCGCCGACATCGATGTTCCCGCGCGCATCGGAGGCGATGACCACCACGCGCATCCCCGCCATCACAGCGCTCGCGGGATTCGTCCCGTGCGCGCTCGCTGGGATCAGGCACACATCGCGATGATCCTCATCCCGCGAGCGATGGTACGCCGCGATGGTCAGCAGCCCCGCGAACTCTCCCTGAGATCCCGCGTTCGGCTGTAGCGACACCGCTGCGAACCCCGTGATCTCGCACAGATCTGCCTCGAGTCTGTGAAAGAGCTCGAGATAGCCCGTCGTCTGCGAGCGCGGTGCGAACGGATGAATCCCCGCGAGCTTCGGCCACGACACCGGCAGCATCTCCGTCGTCGCGTTGAGCTTCATCGTGCACGAGCCCAGTGGAATCATCGCGGCGGTGAGCGAGAGGTCCTTCGCCTCCAGCCCCCTCATGTAGCGCAGCATCTCCGTCTCCGAGCGATACCGTGCGAACACGGGATGCGTCATGAACTCCGACTCGCGCTGGAGCTTCGCCGGAATGATGCTGCGCGGCGTGATGCTCCGCTCGTCCACCAGCGCCGGAATCGTCTGCTGCGCTACCGCGAAGCACGCCACCACCTCACTCACATCGCGCTCGCGTACCGTCTCGTCGAGCGCCACCACGATGCGCTCGCGCCCCAGCGCGCGCAGGTTGATGCGCCGCGACGCCGCTTCATCGAGTATCTGCCGCTGCCGCGCCGCGCCGACGATCACGCACACGGTATCGAAGAAGTGATCGTACTCGAGCGTGCACCCGAGAGCTCGCAGCCCGCGCGCGAGCTGCACCGTGCGCCGATGCACGCGCGTCGCGATCGCGCGAATCCCCTCCGGCCCGTGATACACGGCGTACATCGATGCCATCACCGCCAGCAGTACCTGCGCCGTGCACACGTTGCTCGTGGCCTTGTCTCGCCGGATGTGCTGCTCACGCGTCTGCAGCGCCATGCGCAGCGCGGGATTCCCCGCAGCATCGCGCGACACGCCGATGATCCGGCCGGGCAGATGCCGCTTGAAGTCATCCTTCGTCGCGTAGAACGCCGCGTGGGGGCCGCCGTAGCCGAGCGGTACCCCGAAGCGCTGCGAATTCCCCATCGCCACATCCGCCCCCCACTCGCCCGGCGGCTTGAGTAGCGCGAGCGCGAGTAGGTCCGTCGCCACGGTCACCATCGCCCCCGCCTCGTGCGCGCGCGCGCAGAGCCCCTCGTAGTCGCGCACCACACCATCCGTCGCCGGATACTGAACCAGACAGCCGGCGACGCCCTCCCCAAACTCGAAATTTTCGGGATCGTCGACGCGCACCTCGATCCCGCGTGCCACCGCGCGCGTCGCCACCACCGCGATCGTCTGCGGATGACATGCGCGATCGACGAGATAAACCGGCGCGCCCTCACCCGCGCTCTTCACGACGGCAATCGTCATCGCCATCGCCTCCGCCGCCGCCGTCCCTTCATCGAGCAGCGACGCGTTCGCGACCGCAAATCCGGTGAGGTCACACACCATCGTCTGGAAGTTGAGCAGCGCCTCGAGTCGTCCCTGCGCAATCTCCGCCTGATACGGCGTGTACGCGGTGTACCAGCCCGGATTTTCGAGAATGTTCCGCTTGATCACCGCCGGCACGTCGCAGTTGCTGTAGCCGAGCCCGAGATACGAGCGAAAGACCTCGTTCTGGTCGGTGAGCTCGCGCATCGTCGCGATCACTGCGTTCTCGCCACGCCCCGGCGGAAGCGCGAGTGGGCGGCGCATTCTCACCGAGTCCGGAATTACCGCATCGATGAACGAGTCCAGCGACTGATAGCCGAGCACCTCGAGCATCGAGGCGACGTCATCACCGCGAGGACCGATGTGCCGCGCTGCGAATTCATTTGGAGCAGCCATGCCACTCGACTGTTTAAAGGCCCGCGATGAGGTCGCGGTATCCTGCCGCATCCTTGAGCGACGCGATCTCTCCCGCGTCGCTCATCTCGATCTCGATCAGCCATCCATCACCGTATGGCGACGCCGTTACGAGTTCCGGCTCCTTCCCCACCCGCTCGTTGATCGCCACCACCTTCCCGGACACGGGAGCAAAGAGCTCGCTCACCGACTTCACGGCCTCGATCACCCCGAACGACGCTCCCGCAGTGAGGGTGCTTCCGACCTTCGGCAGCTCCACGAACACAATGTCGCCGATATGCTCGGCCGCGTAGCCGGTGATACCGACCTTCGCCGTCTTACCGCCCGTCGCGAGCCACTCGTGCTCGCTCGAATACTTCAGATTGTCGGGAATATCCACGTGGAATTCGTCACTCCTCAGGTCGATCGTTTATAGAACGGCATCGCCACAACCTCGGCGCTCGCGCGCTGATCTCGAATACCGACCTCGAGCGCGCCACCCACCGCTGTGCGATCAGTGGGAACGTAGGCCATCGCGATCGCGTAACCGAGCGTCGGCGACGTGCTTCCACTGGTGATCGCGCCGGCCGCAGCGGTTGCGGCGGGAAGATAAACCGGGTACCCGATGCGTGCGATGCCACGCCCGCCGAGCCTGAGCCCGACCAGCGCCTTACGCGGATTCTCCCGTGCGCGCTCGAGCGCACCCCGCCCCACGAAGTCGCCCGGCTTGGCGAACGAGATGAGCCTGCCGAGCCCGGCCTCGAACGGCGTCGTGTCGCGACCCAGCTCCTGCCCGTAGAGCGGCATTCCGGCTTCGAGCCGCAACGTGTCGCGCGCACCGAGTCCCGCCGGCACGAGTCCGCGCGCCGCACCGGCCTCGAGCAGCGTGTCCCACACACGCAGCGCGTCGTCCCACGCAAGGAAGAGCTCGAAGCCATCCTCCCCCGTATAGCCCGTCCGCGCGAGAATCGCGGGAACGCCGCACGCCTGCGTTTCGGTGCCCGAATAGTACTTGATCGTCTTCAGCTCCACGCCCACGAACGGCTGGAGGATCTCCGCCGCGCGCGGACCCTGGATCGCAACGAGCGACGTGCGAAGGGATGCATCGTCGAGCTGCACGTCGAACTTCGTGAGGCGTTCCGTCAGCGCCGCAGCGACCGTCTCCGCGTTCGATGCATTCGGCACCACCATGTATCGCGCGTCACCCAACCGGTAGACGATGAGGTCGTCGATGATCCCGCCATTCTCGTCGACGATCATCGAATAATGCGCACGTCCCACGGCGAGCTTCCCCGGCGTCGTTATCAACGCATAGTCGAGCGCAGCTGCCGCGTCGGGGCCCGTGATGAAGATCTCCCCCATGTGCGAGAGGTCGAACAGTCCCGCGGCTGTCCGCACCGCATTGTGCTCCTCGACCAACCCCCTGTACTGCACCGGCATGTCCCACCCTGCAAATGGAATCATCCGCGCGCCGAGCGCGCGGTGCCGTCCATCAAGTGCGGTCTTCATTCGGATGTAGCTCTCCCCTTTCGGTGTTTGCGTCCCGATGACATCCCGGCTGAAATGGACGTGCCTCCAGCCTCTTTCAGATGCGCGCGGGACCGCGAAACGTCAACGCCGATCGATGTTCGGCACCATCCCGGGAAACACCATCGACTCCGGGCTCCACCCTTCCTACGGGCTCGGCTTCGCATTCTGCTGCGAGAGTGAGTCGCACTTTCGCGCGACGCCCCGCATTCAATGGAACGTTTTGTAGCCCGACGTCAGGCGGCCACAGATGCCCCCGCAATAATCGCCCGCGCGCGGGCGAGCGCCAGGTCGATGTTCGCAACGAGATTCTCTGGCCCGATCTCCGCCAACGCCCCCGCGTCCGTGAGTGCGGCGAGCGGCTGCGTGTGCAACCCTGAGAGCACCACCGCCGTTCCCTCCTTTCGCGACCGACGCACGACGTCGAGCAGCGCGTGCATGCCGCTCGAGTCCATCGCGGGCACGCTGCGCATGCGCAGGACGAGCACCTGTGGGTGACCGGCCACCTGCGATACCGCATCCTTGAACGACTGCGCCGCGCCGAAGAAGAACGGTCCGTTGATCTCGTACACCTCTACTCCCGCGGGCACCGCACCGGAGTCCAGCAGCTCCTCCGCGCCACCGTCCGTGTCGAGGCCAAACTGAAGCTCTCGCGTGATCACGCTGACGTTCGTGAGCGAGGCCATGCGCCGAATGAAGAGAAAGGCCGCGAGCACCATCCCGACCGAGATCGCAACCGTAAGATCCACGAGCACCGTGAGCAGGAACGTCGTCAGCAGCACCGCGACATCCGACTTTGGCGATCGCAGCTCGGCGATGAACGATCGCCACTCGCTCATGTGATACGCGACGACCACGAGGATTGCGGCCAGCGTCGCCATCGGGATGTACGCCGCCCACCTCCCCGCCGCGATCGTGATCACCAGGAGCGTCAGCGCGTGCACGAGCCCAGCGATCGGCGTACGCCCACCGTTCTTGACGTTCGTCGCCGTCCGCGCGATCGCACCGGTCGCCGGTATGCCGCCGAAGAGCGGCGACACGATATTCGCGATTCCCTGTGCGACGAGCTCCATGTTCGAGCGATGCCGGCCACCGATCATCCCGTCGGCCACGACCGCGGAGAGCAGTGACTCAACGGCCGCGAGCAGCGCGATGGTGAACGCCGGGCCGACCAGCGAGGTCACCTGCTCGAGCGTGAGATGCGGGAAGTGCGGATGCGGCACCGACGCAGCGATGTCGCCGAAGCGCGAGCCGATCGTCTCGACGGGGAGATGCAGAACAGCCGCACCGACCGTCGTCGCGATGAGCGCAACGAAGGGTCCGGGAATGCGCCGGCTCACGTGCGGCCACACGAGGATGATCGCGAGCGCGGCGATCGATACCGCTATCGCTGCGGGAGAGATCGTGGTGATCGCCGACGCGTATGCCCCCCACTTCGCGAGAAAGGGCGCCGGCACGGCCCCCATCTGCAGGCCGAGGAAGTCCTTTACCTCGCCCGAGAAGATGATGACGGCGATCGCGCTCGTGAACCCGATCACGAGCGGATGCGGGATGAACTTGATCGCACTTCCGAACCGCGCGAGCCCCATGACGACGAGGATCACCCCCGCCATCAGCGTGGCGACCGTGAGGCCATCGATGCCGTACTTCTGCACGATCGCGTACACGATGACGACGAACGCGCCGGTCGGTCCGCCGATCTGCACGCGCGAGCCGCCGAGCGCGGAGATGATCA